>CAMFQI010000154.1 GCA_945980015.1 uncultured Eubacterium sp.
GATTCCTCTACGTCTCGTGGGCTCGGAGATGTGTATAAGAGACAGTACAATAACACCGCTTAAGCCGTCCCTTGTTTCGCTTGTTGCATCAAATGGCTTTATCCCCGATTTGCAGGGTCTTTCACTTCGTAATATTTCGATTAAGCTGCTTGACGGCGAAAAGGAAATATACAGTGATTTCGGCGAAATGCTGTTTACTCATTACGGAGTAAGCGGACCTGTTATTTTGTCCGCTTCGGCGCATATGCAAAGCCCGAAAGAGCATAATTACAAAATCGTTATAGACTTGAAGCCGGCACTTGATTATGCTGCGCTTGACAAAAGAATACAACGTGATTTTTCGGAATTTGCAAACCGTGATTTCATAAACTCACTTGAAAAATTGCTCCCCAATAAATTAATTCCCGTTATGGTAAAACGAAGCGCAATACCGCCCTCGCTAAAGGTTAATCAAATAACAAAGGAGCAAAGACAGTCGCTTGTTGAACTGTTCAAGAATTTCACCGTTGACATCAGCGATTTTCGTCCTATTAACGAGGCTATTGTAACCTCGGGCGGCGTTGATGTAAAGGAAATAAATCCGAAAACAATGCAGTCGAAATTGGTTGATAATTTGTATTTCGCCGGTGAGGTAATTGATGTTGATGCATATACCGGCGGCTTCAATTTGCAAATCGCATTTTCAACAGGGTATCTGTGCGGAAATAATATATAAAAGAATAAACCCCGAAAGGAGCTTTTTATGATAAATGTAGCTATTGACGGACCTGCCGGAGCAGGAAAAAGCACTATAGCAAAGGCAGCTGCAAAGCAACTGAATTATATCTATGTTGATACAGGTGCTCTGTATCGTACTATTGCATATAACGCTGTAATGAACAATGTTATTGATGATACAAACGGTATTATCGCTATGCTTGATAATACAAAGGTCGAGCTTAAGTATATCGACGGCGCTCAGGCGGTTTTTCTTAATGGCGAAGATGTTTCCGCCTATATTCGTACGCCCGAAATATCAATGGGCGCAAGTAAGGTTTCGGCAATACCCGAGGTTCGAGCTTTTCTTTTGAGTTTGCAGCGGGAAATTGCAAAAGAAAACGACGTTATTATGGATGGACGTGATATTGCAACCGTTGTTCTTCCGAACGCCGATGTAAAAATTTTTCTTTTCGCTTCTCCCGAATGTCGTGCCGAGCGCAGATATAAGGAGCTTGTCGAAAAGGGCGAGAACGTAAAATACGAAGATGTTCTTGCAGACGTAAATCAGCGTGATTATCAGGACTCTCACCGTGAGATTGCACCGCTTAAGCCGAGCGAGGACTCAATTATGCTCGACACGTCAAAGCTGAATCTTGATGAGTCGATAGAGCTTGTTATCAAAACAATTAAGGAGAATATTTAACCGTGAAAGAATTTGATTATTCAACAGTCCATCACTACAAATTGTACGGCTTTGTAAAGACCGTTTTTACACCTCTTGTTAAGCTTGTGTACAGATTGGAGAGCAAGGGAACAGAGAATATCCCCGAAGAAAAGGGGACGAAGTATATCGTTGCCATAAATCACACCTGTGCGCTTGACCCTGTTTTTGCCGCAGCGCCGAAAAATGTTCCGCCGCTTCATTTTATGGGCAAGGCAGAGCTTTTCAAAAATCCGCTTGTCGCTTGGTTTTTAACTCATATGTATTCATTCCCCGTACATAGAGGAAAAGGCGATAACGCCGCTATCGAATACGGCGAAAAGATTATAAACGAGGGTCACGTTATGGCTATCTGTCCCGAGGGCAGACGAATTAAGGATAAGGACGGTAAGCCTCAAAGAGCGAAGGCGGGAGTTGCGCTTATAGCAAAAGCAACTAATGCGAGCGTTTTGCCTGTTGCAATTTGCTCAAAAGGAAAAATCAAGCCGTTCAAAAAAGTTGTCGTTTCCTACGGAAAGCTTATCACTCCCGAGGAAATGGGATTTGATAAAGAGGATTTTTCAAGACGTGATGTATCAAATGCCGCCGCTATGGTTATGGATAGAATTACTGAGCTTTGGGAGGCTGAGGTAGGTGAGTAAGCAGATTATTCTTGCAAAAACAGCCGGATTTTGCTTCGGCGTTGACCGTGCTGTAAATCTTGTTTATGAGCTTGTAAATAAGGGTGAAAAGGTGTGCACGCTCGGTCCTATAATACATAACGCTCAGCTTGTTGACGACTTGAAAAGCAGAGGAGTAAAAATTATTGACGACGTTTCCGAGGCACCCGAGGGATATACGGTTGTTGTTCGTACTCACGGCGTAGAAAAAGAGGTTGTCGACGAGCTTGAAAACAGAAAAATTGTTTACGTTAATGCAACCTGTCCTTTCGTTACAAAAATCCATAATATCGTAAAAGAGCAGGATGAAAATACCGTTGTTTTGATAGCCGGTGATTGCAATCACCCCGAGGTTAAGGGTATTCGTTCGTTTTGCAACGGCGAGTCGTTCGTGTTCAAAAACGAAAATGAGCTTTCAAATATTCTCGAAAATCACCCTGAATTGTCGAAAAAATCGGTAATTTGCGTCTCACAAACTACTTTTTCGCTTAAAGAACAAAAAAAATGCAAAAAAATATTAGAAAAGGTATGTACAAATTGTAAAATTTTTGATACAATATGTAATGCAACGGCTGACAGACAGTCAGAAGCCGACGAGATTTCAAAAAAATCCGACGCTATGCTGATTATCGGAGGCCGTCATTCATCAAATACCTGTAAGCTTCGGGACACCTGTTCGTCTAATTGTCCGTCGTTTCTTATCGAAACCGCCGACGAGCTGAGCGAACTTGACCTTGACGCTTATAACGTAATTGGTGTTACTGCGGGAGCTTCGACACCCGCGTTAATAATCAAGGAGGTACTCAAATCCATGTCCGAAGAAATTAAAGAAAAGGAAGTTGAAACAACTTCAGCCGTAACTGAAGAAGTTGTGGAGACAGCAGAAACCGCTGATAAGGCTGCACAGCCTGCTGTCAAAGCATCTGCTGATGGTGAGGCGTCCTTCGAAGAATTGTTAAACGAATCTTTTAAGGAAAACGAAAACAGCAAGGTAGTCACAGGTACAGTAGTCAGAATTACTCCTACCGAAGTATTTGTTGACGTACCCGGCAGAAAGCAAACCGGTGTTGTCGCTATTGAAGACCTTTCATCATCTAACATCTCAAAGTGTGAGGATGAGGTAAGCGTCGGCGATCAAATCCAGCTTGTTATTATGAAGACTGATGATCAGGATGGCGTTCTTAAATTGTCAAAGCGTCTGTTTGACGCAGTAAAGGGTTGGGACGAAATCGTAGCTGCAAAAGAAGCTGATGAAGTCCTTGAAGGCGTAGTTACTGCAATTATTCGCGGCGGCGTTCTCATCAGCACAAAGGGAACAAGAGTGTTTGTTCCTGCATCTCTTACAGGTGTTCCTCGTAATCAGGAGCTTTCTGTTCTCAAGGATGCAACCGTAAAGTTCAAGATTATCGACATTAACCCTGCACGCAGAAGAGCAGTCGGCTCAATCAAGGTTGTTGCAGATGCAGAAAAGAAGGAAAAGCAGGAGGCTTTGTGGGCTACTCTTCACGAGGGCGACAAGATTACAGGTACTGTTAAATCGCTTACTTCTTACGGCGCATTCGTAGACCTTGGCGGTATTGACGGTATGGTACATATTTCCGAGCTTTCTTGGTCAAGAATTAAGCATCCTTCTGAGGTTGTAAAGGTTGGCGACACCGTAGAGGTAACAATCAAGTCTCTTGACGAGGAAACAAAGAAGATTTCACTCGGCTTTAAGAATATCGAGGATAACCCGTGGGAAATCCTCAAGAATAAGTATCCTGTAGGTTCTGTTGTTGATGCAAAGATTGTTTCATTTGCAACATTCGGTGCATTTGCAAACATTCTTCCTACAATCGACGGTCTTATTCATATCAGCCAAATCTCTTGGGATAGAATTAAGACTCCGCAGGATGTCCTTAAAATCGGCGACGAGGTTAAGGTAAAGATTATCGATGTAGACTTCGATAAGAAGAGAGTTTCTCTTTCAATCAAGGAACTTCTTGATAAGCCTGAAGAGGTTATCGAAGAGCTTGTTGACGCTCCTGCCGAAGAAGCAGTAGAAGAAGCAACACAGGAAGCAGTAGAAACCGAAGCTCCTGTCGAGGAAGCTGCTGAGTAATCATAAATAATTAAGGACTGTGAATTTTCGCAATTCACAGTCCTATCAGACTGTCGATAAAGTGGGCTGAAACACGCCAGATAAATTAAACAAACCGAATCGAGTCTCCT
>CAMFQI010000155.1 GCA_945980015.1 uncultured Eubacterium sp.
TACACCTAAGCCTTCGTCGGCAGCGTCAGATGTGTATAAGAGACAGTTGCTGTAGCTCGGCGAGCTTTGATTTATCCATAGCACTTGTGTCCTTGAGCGGATTTTCCAAGCCAAGCTCATCATACTTGAAAAAGCCCATAGTGTGAAACGGCAAAAGCTCGTATTTCTCAAATTTGAACTGTTTTACGAAATCGGCGTAGCCGTCCATTGCTTCAAAACTGTCGTTTATTCCCGGAACAACAACGGTGCGAAGCCACATACGAACACCCTTTTCACTCGCATATCTGCCAACCGCCTGAAACAACTCAAAATTACCCTTAGTGTATTTTTCGTAATCCTCACGGTTATAAAACTTTATATCCAAAATAATCATATCGGCGTTTTCAATAGCAGTTTTTACATCATCGTTAAGCGCAACGCTTCCCGAAGTATCAAGACAATAGCCGATGTTTTCCGACTTCAAAAGCGGATAAAGAGTATTAATGAATTTTGCGTTCAAAAGCGGCTCACCGCCCGAAAATGTTACGCCGCCGCCGTTTTTGAAATACGGCTTAAAACGGCGAATTTTCCTGAACAATTCTTCTGCGTCCATTTCAATTTCGCCTTTGTGCCAAGTGTCAGGGTTATGGCAATAAGCACAACGAAGCGGACAACCGCTGAAAAATATATCGTATCTCAACCCCTCACCGTCAACCGCAGCAAGACTCTCAAATGAATGTATATTAGCCATTTTCTTTCCTTTCATTCTTCGTCATATTCGGGCATATCTACGATAATAGGCGTGTGATGAACGGCGGGCAGGAATTTTTCCAAAATGTCATTCGTTTTGAATTTCAGCGAAGAAGTGCAAACGCACGGGTGACAACCGAGTGTTTCACTCTCAACAACAGGTCGGTCAATAACAAGCTGTACCCTATTGTCTTTGTCGTTCATAAGCCCCATAATCGAAACTGCACCCGGCTTTATATCCAAAAACTCCTCCATAAAATCGGGCGTTGCAAACGATAATCTTGAACAACCGAGCTGCTTCGTAATATCCTTTGTCTTAAACGGCTTATCTCCCGGCATCATCAAAAGATAAAAATCCGTTTTTTGCCTATTACAAAGAAACAAATTCTTACATATTATTGTGCCCAAAATCGAATCAATTTCGTTGCACTTTTCCATAGTATTCGCTTCCTCGTGGTCGGTACGGTAATATTCAATTCCCAACTCGTCAAGCAGGTCATACACCCTAATTTCCTTTTCCAATCTGCCATTACTGTCAAGCGGTCTGCCCTTTACTAATTCCATAATCATTATCTCCGATTTTTTCTGCCATTATATCACAAAATCGACTTGAAATCAATCAAGCCGATTTTTGTTATTACCAAATTACATTGAGTGGTGGAAGGTTCTTGCAATAACCTCTTCCTGCTTATCTCTTGTAAGCTTGTTGAAGTTTACTGCATAGCCGCTGACACGGATTGTAAGCGACGGATAAAGAGTCGGGTCTTCCATAGCGGCAATAAGCTTTTCACGGTTAAGAACGTTTACATTGAGGTGATGTGCGTCCTGCTCAAAGTAGCCGTCAAGCATTGTTGTAAGATGCTCAATTTGGTTTTGTCTGTCCGAGCCGAGAGCGTCGGGAGTGATAGAAAACGTATTTGAAATACCGTCCTGACAGCAAGCATAGTCAAGCTTTGCAACAGAGTTGAGCGAAGCGAGAGCGCCCTCGGCGTCTCTGCCGTGCATTGGGTTTGCGCCCGGTGCGAAAGGCTCGCCGGCTTTTCTTCCGTCAGGTGTTGCGCCTGTCTTTCTGCCATACATAACATTTGATGTAATAGTAAGGATAGAAAGAGTGTGCTTTGCGTTACGGTAGCAAGGAGTTTTGCAAAGCTCCTTGTAGAAATATTCAATCAAATCCTTACCGATAAGGTCGGCTCTGTCGTCATCGTTGCCGTATTTCGGGAACTTGCCGACAACGTTGAAGTCGGTAATTATGCCACGCTCGTCCTTAATCGGAGTAACCTTTGCATACTTGATAGCGGAAAGAGAGTCGATAGCAACCGAGAAGCCCGAAACACCGAACGCCATAAGTCTTTCAACATCCGTATCGTGAAGCGACATCATAAGTCTTTCGTATGCATACTTATCGTGCATATAGTGAATGATGTTCATTGTATTAACATAAAGTCTTGCCATCCAAGACAAATACTTCTTATATGCGGCGTAAACCTTATCGTAGGAGAGAACCTCCTCCTCGAAAACTTCACCCTCAGGAGCAATCTGTACGCCTTCGATTTCGTCCTTACCGCCGTTAAGAGCCATAAGAAGAACCTTTGCAAGATTGCATCTTGCACCGAAGAACTGCATCTGCTTGCCCATCTTCATAGCGGACACACAGCAAGCGATAGCGTAATCGTCGCCGTACATTCTTCTCATTACGTCGTCGTTTTCGTACTGAATTGAGTCTGTGTCGATAGAAACCTGAGCACAGAAATCCTTGAAGCCCTGTGGCAATCTGTCAGACCACAAAACAGTGATGTTCGGTTCAGCCGAGGAGCCGAGGTTGTAGAGAGTTTGAAGCACACGGAATGAAGTCTTCGATACCATATGCTTGCCCTCGCATGTAACACCTGCCAATGCAAGAGTAACCCAAACAGGATCGCCTGCAAACAAATCGTTATATTCAGGTGTACGAAGGTGACGAACTAATCTGAGCTTAATTACGAGGTCGTCGATAAGCTCCTGTGCGTGTACCTCGTCAAGTACGCCCTCTTCAATATCTCTCTGGATATAAATATCCATAAATTCTGCAATTCTGCCGATTGAGTTAGCTGCGCCGTTTTGCTCCTTGATAGCACCGAGGTAGCCGAAGTACAGCCATTGAATTGCTTCTCTTGCGTTTGTTGCCGGCTTCGAGATATCATAGCCGTAGCGAAGAGCAAGACCCTTGAGCTGATTCATAAAGTCAAGCTGCTTTGACAAGTCCTCAAGAGTATGGATTGTTTCCTCGTCAAGAACTTCCTTTAAGCCAAGCTTTCTCTTGTCCTCTTTCTTCTGCTCAATAAGGTAATCCATACCGTAAAGAGCAATTCTGCGGTAGTCACCGATAATTCTTCCACGTGCATAAGCGTCAGGAAGTCCTGTAAGAATGCCTGCGTGACGGGCAGCTTTCATTGTATCGGTATACGCTCTGAAAACGCCTGTGTTATGAGTTGTTCTGTAGGTAAACTCATCCTTGATTTTTTCCGAAAGCTCGTAGCCGTAAGCGTTACAAGCCTGAACTGCATTTCTGAAGCCTGCAAAGGGTGAAACACCTCTTTTAAGCGGCTCATCAGTCTGTAAGCCTACGATAATATCGGTATCCTTATCAACAACATAGCCTGCGTCGTGAGAAAGAATCGAAAGAACTCTTTCCGTGCAAACATTGAGTACGCCGCCCTTTTCATTTTCCGCAATAAGCAGCTCGTGTACTCTGTCCATAGTTCTCTGCGTTCTCTCGGTCGGTCCCTCAAGAAATGAGCTGTCGCCGTCGTACGCCGTGTAGTTCATCTTAATAAAGTTTGATACGTCGATGCCGTCACACCAAACGCCTTTGTTAAAGCCTCTCCATGCTTCCATTTTATTTTCCTCCATAGTCTGTATTTCAAACGGAAATTTTTCCGTTATCTACTAATATTTTGCCGCATTGCTTTGGCACTGCGGTCCCGTTCCGTGCTCGCAGTTGACACACGCCTTTTGCCCGCATCTGCCACAGCAAAGGCTACTGCTTCTGCAAAGCTCAACGTCGCCGCCGTGAATTACAAGCGCCTTGCCGTTGATTATTGCGTCAGAGGTTTTTGCTCTCGCCGAAGCGTGAATTGCGGCGACAGTCGAACGGGCAACGTCCATCTGCTTCGAGCATTCCTCCTGTGAATATCCGAGCGTATCCATAAGACGCATAACCTCGTATTCATCGAAGGTCAAGTCGACCACGTCGGCATAATCTCCGAACGGTCTGAACTCCATAATTTTGGGATAGTTGCAGATACGTCTGCGCTTCTTCGGTCTTGCCATATTTCCCTCCCAAAATTACTGTTCAAACTTATTATACACGGTTTTTGACATATGTCAATAACTATTTTCAGTTTTTTCAAAAATTCTTTTTAGTAAGCAAAATTCACAACTAACAGCGCGTCTTTTTATGCAAATTTCACAATCAACAATAAAAAAATGTACAAGCAGGGACATCCCTACTTGTACCAGCGTGTCGAAAAAGACAAATAATAAATTTCGACACGCTGGTAGGCTGTTGAGA
>CAMFQI010000156.1 GCA_945980015.1 uncultured Eubacterium sp.
GGAGTGAACACAATGGCAAATTTTAATGAACACGCATTAGAAATGTCGATAATGCAGTTATTCAAAGACGAGGGCTATACCTATGTCAGCGGCGACCAAATTCACCGTGAAAGAACCGAAGTGCTGCTCATTGATGATTTGAAGCAGTACCTATACAGCCGCTATGCCAAAGACGGCATCACACCGGGCGAGGTTGAAGGAATTATTCTGTCCCTCCGCAATATCTCCGGCACGATTTACGAGGCGAACAAGGCGGTCTATAAGCTCATTTCCGACGGCTTCATTCTCAATCGTGAGGACAGAACCCAAAAGGATATTTTCATTGAGCTTATCGACTTTGAAAATACCGACAACAACATTTTCAAGGTCGTAAATCAGTTTGAGATTGACGGCATCAACAATCAGAGACGTATTCCCGACGGTATCGTTTTTGTAAACGGTATCCCTGTTGTTGTGCTTGAATTTAAGAGTGCGGTCAAAGAAAACACGACCATTATGGACGCCTATACGCAGCTCACAGTACGCTATCGCAGAGACATCCCCGAAATCTTTAAGTACAACGCCTTTATTGTAATCAGCGACGGAGCGAACAACAAGTACGGCTCGTTCTTCTCGCCATACGACTTCTTCTATGCGTGGAGAAAAGTCGAAGACGGCGACGTGGAGCTTGACGGTATCAATTCGCTCGTTACGATGGTGCAAGGCTTATTCCGCAAAGACCGTCTCCTTGCGGTAATTAAGGACTTCATTTACTTCCCCGACAATTCTGACAAGGACTTGAAGATAGTATGTCGTTATCCTCAATTCTTTGCAGCTAACAAGCTGTTCAATAACATTAAAGAGCACATCCGTCCTGCAGGTGACGGTAAAGGAGGTACATACTTCGGTGCTACAGGCTGCGGTAAGAGCTACACGATGATGTTCCTAACCCGTATGCTGATGAAAAGCAAGTTCTTCCGTTCCCCGACCATTGTCATTATAACCGACAGAACTGACCTTGACGACCAGCTTTCCAAGCAGTTCGTATCGTCCAAGAAGTACATCGGTGACGAAACCGTTGTCAGCATTGATTCCCGTGAAAAGCTCCGCCAGGAACTCCAAGGTAGAGAAAGCGGCGGCGTGTATCTTACAACTATACAGAAATTTACCGAGGACTTGCAGCTGCTAACTGACAGGTCTAATGTCATTTGTATATCTGACGAGGCTCACAGAAGCCAAGTCAATTTGGAGCAGAAAGTCAAGATAACCGATGCAGGCGTGGAACGTACCTACGGCTTTGCAAAGTATCTGCACGATTCTCTCCCTAACGCAACTTATGTTGGATTCACCGGCACACCGATTGATGCAACTATTGAGGTATTTGGTCCGGTTGTAGACGCCTACACCATGACCGAAGCTGTTCGTGACGGCATTACTGTCAATCTCGTTTATGACGGTCGTGCGGCTCGTGTAACGCTTGACCAGGCGAAAATCCAAGAGATTGAGGACTACTACGCCCGTTGTGCCGAAGAAGGTTCCAATGAACATCAAATCGAAGAAAGTAAAAAAGCTGTCGCCAACATGGAGGTTATCATTGGCGACCCTGATAGATTAAGAGCCGTTGCACAGGATTTTATCGACCATTACGAAAGCCGTGTTGCGGAAGGTGCTACTGTGGCTGGCAAGGCTATGTTTGTCTGTGCCAATCGTTATATTGCATACGACCTTTATAAAATCATTATAGAGCTTCGTCCCGAATGGGCAGAAAAGAAGGTTTGCGCTGATGGTGTAGAGCTGACCGAAAAAGACAAAAAAGAGCTGAAGCCGATTGAAAAAATCCGAATGGTAATGACCCGTAATAAAGACGATGAACCGGAACTGTTCAATATGCTTGGCACCAAAGACGACCGCAAGGAGCTTGACCGCCAGTTTAAGAATGTCAAATCCAATTTCAAGATTGCGATTGTCGTTGATATGTGGCTGACCGGCTTTGACGTTCCTGCTCTTGACACCATTTACATCGACAAGCCTATTCAGCAGCACACGCTTATTCAGACTATCTCTCGTGTAAACCGAGTTTACGAGGGCAAGGATAAGGGCTTGATTGTCGATTACATCGGAATCAAGAAGAATATGAACCTTGCTTTGAAAAAATACACTAACTTTGAGACCGAAGAATTCGAGGGTATTGAGCAATCCATTACGATTGTAAAAGACCAGTTGGAAGTCCTTGGTCAGATGTTCCATAACTTCAATAGTAACGATTTCTTCCACGGCTCTCCCGTTGAACAGCTTGCTTGTCTCAACCGTGCAGTCGAGTATGTACAGCTCACGGAGGAACTGGAAAGACGTTTTATGGCGGCTGTCAAGAGAATGAAACAGGCGTTCAATCTCTGCACGTCCAGCGATAAGTTTACCAATGAGGACAGAGATTATATTGCATTCTACTGTGCTGTTCGTTCGATTCTTTTCAAGCTCACCAAGGGCGATGCTCCCGACACGGCTCAGATGAACGCAAGAGTTCGTGAGCTGCTGGAAGGTGCAATCCAATCCGATGGCATTGAGGAACTGTTTGAGACCGGCAAGCATATCTCCGTCGATATTTTCAGCGACGAATATATGGACAAGATTAACGCCATTCAGCTCCCGAATACCAAGATTAAGATTTTACAGAGGCTCTTGTCGCAGGCTATCGAAGAATACAAAAAGGTCAACAGGATTATGAGTATTGAGTTCTCCGAGCGAATGAAGCGTGTCGTAGATGAGTACAACAACCGCCGCAAGGATGAAGCGTTTGCAAACGAAGTCCTGGACGATGTTGCCGAACAGCTTGCTAACCTTTTGGAAGAACTCAAAAAGGAAAGAGACTCTTTCAAGGATATGGGCATTGACTACGAAGAAAAAGCCTTTTATGACATTCTCAGTATCGTTGCCCGTAAGTATGAATTTGAATATCCGGAAGATAAGATGATTGAGCTTTCCAAGCGCATCAAGGTCATTGTTGACGATAAGGCAAGATATACCGATTGGTCAACTCGTGACGATATTAAGGCAAACCTGCAGGTTGACCTTATCCTTTTGCTTGATGAGTTTGATTATCCCCCTGTTACCATCGACGACGTTTACAAAGAAGTTCTGGAGCAGGCGGAAAACTTTAAGAAATACGCAAAGTAAATTTGCTTTAGGAGGTGGCTGATATGATGATTAGTCCCGAATCTTATTACGAAATGAATTTGAAAGGCAAAGCCGCCGAGCAGATTATGAGTGCTATCCGTGGGCTAAAAAATGAAATCGGGCACCTCAAAAATGTGATGGAACATCCCGATTACGGTTCGGAACCTATTATGTGTCCGAGCGAATCCACACGCCTTTGGTGTACGAGAGAATATCTTGAACGAGCCAAGATTGCTCTCGCAGAGGCAGGCGGAATCTATAAGCCCTCTCAATCCGAGTTGAAAGCGTTAGAGTTTGACAATAATCTTTCCGCAATCAGTAAAATTGTATTTTCCATCGGCGAATATTTTGGAGGGTACGAGACCCGTACAATTTCGCTTGACGGCGGTGATCTGCAAGTAAGTGTGCAGCACTCCTTGTCAATCGAGTCGGAGAAACCGCAGACAGAGTTTATCTTACCTTTTGACAAAGATGAGTTCATGGACGAACTGAGCCGTTTGCATATCGGTGAATGGCGTAGCTCATATAACCCCGAACGCTTTGGATATGTAGTTCTTGACGGAACACAATGGGAGCTTGAAATCCACTACAATAACGGTTCAAAGCCGTTTAAGAGCCACGGTAGTAACTCTTTCCCGTATAACTTCAACGAGTTCCGAGAGTTGCTTGGAATAGATACTTCTATTGACGAAGACGAGGAGGACCAAGATGAACCAGTTACTATATGATGATTTATACCGACTCCGTCAAAGAATTAAGGACAGAGAAAGACAAACACAAGGGAGAGCACCTACCGTCTGTAGCGATAATGCCTTATACGAAATTGCTGAACTTTGTCCAAAGAAGCTGACAGACTTTCAAAGTGTTTCGGGTATCGGAAAGACCTTCATCGAAAATTACGGAGAGGAATTTCTTACCGTCATTTTGAAGCACACCGAAGTACAGACAGAGAAAAAGATAAATATGAGTACCTCTGCAGCGGAAACGCTGAAAGAGCTTGAAAAGAAGCTCGTGAGCATCAATCGCAGAAACCGCTTGCTGTATATGCCTAAAACGTCGAACAAGTATGCGTTTGATATGTTTGAGGTAGGCTCTCACTACTTATTTAATCTGCTGTTTGGTAGAG
>CAMFQI010000157.1 GCA_945980015.1 uncultured Eubacterium sp.
AAGAAAGAAAAGGAAAGCGGCAAGGCAATCGGAACTGCGTATATTTCTGCTATGGCAAAGGATTGGAGTGAGCAGGGTATCGTCACTCTTGCAGACGCAGACGAAAAGCTAAAGGCACTTGAAAGCTCAAACCGATTGTGGAAAGAGATTGTTGCGATAAGCGGAGTAAGGCACAGAAGTCCAACTGTTAAGCAAAGGGAAATGATTGAACGCTGGGCAGAGGATTTCGGCATTGAAATGATAAGCATTGCCTGTGATATAATGAAGGAAAACACGGACAAGCCGAGCTTGAAATACGTCGACGGCGTGCTGAAGAATTGGAAGAAAAAAGGCATTTTTACGCCTGTTGATGTTGCAAACGAGGAAAAGGCACATAACGACAAAAAGCAAAGCGGCTCGTCGGATATTGACGATACATATGATATTGACGAGATTAACCGCCGTGCGATAATGAATGACGATTTTGATATTTAAGGAAATAATATATGGCATATTCACTTGAAATACGAAACAAGGCAAAGAGAATACTTGAAAAGCGGCATGACAGCGCAGTTATGCAGTCCGACATACGCAGCAGTGAAATAAGGTCGCAAATTCCGGAAATTGAGGAAATTCAGCAGGGACTTTCACAGATAGGACTTGAGATTTCGAGGCTGTTTTTCTACGGCGAAAATACCGATGAAAAGGTAAACGAGCTTCGATTGAGAAGCAAGGCGCTTGTTGAAAGACGTTCGCAGGTGCTCGAAGCAAACGGATATTCACCCGACGCTATGAAACCGCATTTTGTATGTGAGGCCTGCGAGGACAGAGGCTTGATTAACGGCAGGCTTTGCTCGTGCCACAGACAGCTTCTCAAGGATATTATGCGAAAGGAAATATCGAGGCTTGCACCTATCGACAGATGCACCTTTGAGAATTTTAAGCTCGAATATTTCAGCAAGCAGCCTAGTGCAAACGGAATTATTCCGTATCAAAGAGCCGAAAAGGTGCTTGAGGCTTGCAGAAAATATGCACAGAATTTTTCACCGTCAAGCAAGAATTTGCTTTTCTTTGGCGGAGCGGGACTCGGCAAAACTCATTTAAGCCTTGCAATACTCAATGTTGCGATAAACAGAGGCTACTATGTTTGCTACGGCACGAGCCAAAATATTTGTGACGATTTACAAAGCGAGCAGTTCGGCAGAGTTGACGACTTGACCTATACAAAAAATCAGGTGCTCGGCTGTGATTTGCTCGTGCTTGACGATTTGGGAACGGAAATCGACAATCAGTACAGCATTGCAACGCTTTACAATATTATCAACAGTCGTTTGCTTTCAGGCAAGCCGACCGTAATTTCGACAAATTACACGATGAATAAGCTGGAGGAAAAATACGACAAGCGTATCACAAGCCGACTGACAGGCGAATACACCCCGTTTTATTTCATTGGAAACGACATAAGAAATCAAAAATAATTTTCATGAATGACCTTGCAGGTTTTGGTATCTGCAGGGTTTTTTCTTTTTGTTTGACAATTCCTATCTTTTTGCAGGAATATACACAAAAGCTGAATATCGTGCGGAAAATAAAAATATTTTTGCTTTTTGGGGCGGAAATATGCACAAAAGGTGAATAAAAAAGCCGTTTTCAGCCTATGGGTGAAGGGCGTTTGAAAAATGCTCTTTGAAATATCGGCGAAGGGTGGTCAAATATGGCACGAAAAAAATTGAGCGTTCAGGAGCAGGTGACTCAGGGCTTAACTCAGCTTGCGCTCGGCTCGGTGAATGACGCAGTATCGCTTTTGTTTATGAGCGAGGAGGAGATAATGCAAAGACTTCCGAAGCTAAAGCTCTTTAACGTAAGCGAAATAAAACGGCCTAAGGGCGGAGGTATGGAGATAAAATTCTTCGACAGAATTAAAGCAATGGAACGCTTGTCTTATACCGAAGCCGGACGGCAGGAGGGAGGGCTTAGCTTTTACGAGGCACTCGAAAAAAGTGCGGTAAGAGTAAGCAGAGAAAACGATAATGATGAAATTTAAGCCTTTTTCCGCAAAGCAATTAAAAACGCTGAATTGGTGGTGCGTTGGGAGTAAGGATTGCGGTAAAAACGGTTTGATATGTGACGGCGCAGTAAGGTCGGGGAAGACGCTTGGTATGTCGCTGTCGTTCATATTTTGGGCATTTTATTCGTTTTCGGACACCTCGTTTGCACTTTGCGGCAAGACTATAAGCAGTCTTCGGCGCAATGTTGTTACTCCGATAATACCGATGCTGACCTCACTCGGCTTTAATGTAAACGAGAAGCTCAGCAGAAATGTTATCGAGATAAAAATGAACGGCGTGGAAAACAGATTCTATCTTTTCGGCGGCAGGGACGAAAGCTCTGCTTCGTTAATCCAGGGTATGACCTTGGGCGGCGTTCTTTTTGATGAGGTTGCGCTTATGCCACGCTCGTTTGTTGAGCAGGCGCTTGCAAGGTGCTCGCTTGAGGGCTCAAAATTTTGGTTTAACTGCAATCCGGAGCATCCGTTTCATTGGTTTTATAATGAGTGGATAAAGAAAGCCGATGAAAAAAATATGCTCTATCTTCATTTTACTATGCAGGACAACCCCTCGTTGTCAAGCGAAATCCGTTGCCGATATGAAAAACTATACACAGGTGCGTTTTACGAAAGATTCATTGAGGGCAAGTGGGTTGCCGCCGACGGCTTGGTTTATCCTATGTTTTCGACGGCGAAAAACGTAAAGGACGGCGAAGGCTTTTCGCAGTACTACTTAAGCTGTGATTACGGCACGGTCAATCCCTTTTCTCTCGGGCTTTGGGGAAAAGGGGCAGACGGCTGGTACAGGATTGATGAGTATTATCATTCCTCACGGGACAAGGGCGTTCAGCTCACCGATGAAGAATATTACGAAAGGTTAAAGGAGCTTTGCGCAGGCAGAAAAATAACCGCACTTATTATTGACCCGTCCGCCGCCTCGTTTATACAAACGGTGAAGCGGCACAACGAGATTACCGTAATAAAGGCGGACAACGACGTTCTTGCGGGAATAAACCGTGTATGCTCTGCACTCAAAAATCAGGAAATATTTATATCACCCAAATGTGTCGACTCAATAAGAGAGTTTACGATTTACAGGTGGGACAACGATATAAAAAGAGACGCACCTAAAAAAGAAAACGATCACGCAATGGACGATATAAGATACTTTGTCAGCACCGTGCTCAACAGCGACAAAGAGGATTATTCGTTTTCGATTGCAGTAGAAAGGAAGTGAAGCCTTGGGCATTTTCAAAAGAGAAAGAAAAAACGGTGAAAAGCCGAATGTTGAAGCGTCAACTTCGGTGCAGACAAGCTCACAAAATACACATCCGTTTAGATATCTCAACGGCTATATTCCGCTTGAAAGCACGGATAATCAAATTTACAGGTCAATTAGGGAGGGCGTTCCGCTTATTGACAGTGCAATAAACAAGATTATCAGGCTGATGGGCGGCTTTGAATTCAAAACCGGTGACGACGCACTCGACAAAAGAGTTAACGAATTTTTTGAAACGGTAAATGTCGGCGGAAATCAGCAGGGAATAAATGCATTTGCGGATAATTTTATGTCGCAGCTTTTGACCTACGGCACGGCAGTCGGCGAGATAGTGGCGGATGAATACGGCTTTTATGCGCTTTATAACGCAGAGCTGAGAGCGGTTGAGGTGAAAAGGGCAAAAAACAATCTTGATTTGGTCTTTTATCCGAATTCCGTTTCAGGCAGTCAACCGTTTGAGCATCAGGACAGAATACTGTTTTGCGTTCTTAATCCCGAAGCAGGTCAAATTACAGGCACAAGTCTGCTAAAGGGCTTGCCGTTTGTGACTGATATTTTGCTTAAAATTTTCAACACAATAGGCACGAATTGGCAGAGAGTCGGCAATTTGAGATATGCCGTGACCTATAAGCCGCAGAATGACGGCGTGGACAAGGCGTTTGCAAAGGAAAGAGCAAATCAAATGGCGAACGCTTGGCGTGACGCTATGAGCAGTAAGGACGCAGTGAAGGACTTTGTGGCGGTCGGCGACGTTAAGGTGAGCGTTATCGGTGCAGATAATCAAATACTTGACAGCGAGGTGCCGGTAAGACAGCTGCTTGAACAGATTGTTGCAAAAACGGGACTTATGCCGTATATGTTCGGCTTGTCGTGGTCTACTACCGAGCGAATGAGCTCGCAGCAGGCGGATGTTCTTACTACCGAGCTTGAAGCGTACCGCCGAATTATTACGCCGGTGATAAAGAAA
>CAMFQI010000158.1 GCA_945980015.1 uncultured Eubacterium sp.
CACCTAAGCCTTCGTCGGCAGCGTCAGATGTGTATAAGAGACAGTATTAATATAGAAAGGAATGATATTATGGAAATTACTTTGAAAATCGAGGGTATGATGTGTCCTCACTGCGAAGCTACCGTAAAAAAGACTCTTGAAGCTATTGACGGCGTTTTGCTCGCAACACCAAGCCATACTGAAAATAATGCAGTAGTCAAGCTTTCCAAAGATGTAGATGTTGCACTTCTTGAAAAAGCAGTAGAGGACGCTGGCTATACAGTAGTTCGATAATCATCAATAAATCCTTGCACTTGCAGGGATTTATTTTTTTTGAAAAAAGTTAAAAATAATTCTTGACTTTTCCTGACCTTTGTGCTATAACATAATCAAAGGACAAAGAAAGTCAAAGTCAGAAAATATTATTTGACCTTTATCCAACTATACAGAAAGAAGATGATTAAGTTTGAAAATGAGTGATATAATTGCCGATATGATTATGGATATGTTCGACGACCAAACATCGACGGTACAAATTCAACGTAACGATTTGGCAAACAAAATAGGCTGTGTACCCAGTCAGATTAATTATGTTATTACTTCAAGGTTTACACCCGAAGCAGGCTATCGAATAGAAAGCCGACGAGGAGGCGGCGGTTATATCCTTATAACCCGAGCGCCGTCAAGTGAGAATGCACTTCTTGCGTTTATCAACTCAATAGGTGATTATATTGATGAACGAAGCGCAAGGGCTAATTTGATAAATTGTAATTATCAAAATTTGATTGACGATAAATCAACAAAAATGATGGTCTCGGCAATCCTTGACAGTAACTACAGAGGTATTGACAAAGAAAGCTCAAATAAAATAAGAGCAAAGCAATTAAAACAAATGCTATTGGCATATATTGATTAGGAGGAATTGATTATGAAATGTTCACATTGCAATAATAACGAAGCAAACACTCATATAAAGAGAGTAATTAACGGCAAAAGTGAGGAAATGTATCTTTGCCCCGATTGTGCAAGGGAGCTTGGAGTTATGGATGATTTTTCATTCGAGCCTTTCAGCCTTGACGGATTTTTCGGAAATCTTCTCGGCGCAGGTGTAAGCAGACTAAACTCGCTTGTCGGAATGGACAGATGCTCAAGCTGTGGCTCAACGATGAATGATATAGTAAATACAGGTCATTTAGGTTGTCCCGATTGTTACACTAAATTTGAGGACAGACTTATTCCGAGTATCGAAAAAATTCACGGAAAAACAAAGCATATCGGTAAGAATGTAACCTATACCGAGGCAGCAAATCAAGTCGAAAGCCCGTCTCAAATTTCAACTGTCGAAAGTCTCAAAAATGATTTGAAGCAGGCAGTAAAGGAACAGAGATTTGAGGACGCAGCACAAATTCGTGACAAAATCAAAGAGCTTGAAAACGAGCAGTAATATAGTTTTAGGAGAATAAGATGGACAACTACAACAGCAACAATGATATTGTAATCGCATCAAAGATAACCTTGGTAAGAAATCTGAGCGACACCGTATTTGTAAGAAGAATGAGCGATGACATAGCAAAATCTGTATCAAAAAAGGTTTTTGCCTGTATAAAAAATTCACCTTTGGGAAAGGAATTTGATTTAATTAATCTTCAGGATTTGTCAAAGGCAAAGGCTCAGTCTTATGTTGAAAAAGGACTGATAAGTGACAGATTTCTAAGCAATGAAAAAGCAAATTCGTTTCTTCTTTCAAAGGATAACGACATTTGCGTTATGATTAATGAGGAGGAGCATATAAAAATTACCGCATATGAACAGGGCGATAACATTATTCAGGCTTACAATAAGGCAAACGATGTTGACGATGTCTTCATTAACGGATTGAAGATTGCTTTCTCATCTCGTTTCGGATTTCTTACTTCGTCACCTATGTATCTTGGTACGGGTCTAAAGGCGTCATTGATTTTGCACTTGCCGGCGCTTAACCGAAATAACCTTATTTCAAGACTTTCGTCAATGGTAAATAAGCTCGGTATGTCGCTTAACAGTGCCTTTGAAAATCAAGCCGGAGACATATTTGTTTTGAGTAATCTTGTTACTCTCGGCGTAACGGAAAAGGCATCTCTTGATAATCTTAACGCCGTCAGCGCACAGATTATAATGCAAGAGAGAAACGCAAGACAACAGCTAAAAGGAAACGCAGATTTTGAGGATAAGCTTTACAGAAATTTGGGCATACTCAAATTAGCCCGAAAGCTTAATACCGAGGAAATGCTTGGAGGTCTTTCACTCGTAAGGCTTGCGTGCTCACTCGGATATTTCGATTATTCAATAAATCTTCTCAATGAAATGCTTGCAAATCTTTTTGATGCAACACTTGTAGATTCCTCAAATTCCGATTTGTCACAAACAATGTGCGAAACACTCAGAGCACAAATAATAAGAGAAAAATTAGCATAAAGGATACAATATATTTTGTGTCCTTTAAGGAGGCATAATTATGTATCGTTTTAATTCATTTACAACAAAAGCTAACGAGGTGCTTAACCTCGCAATAAAATCTGCCGAGGGCTACGGTCATAACTATATCGGCACAGAGCATATATTAATGGGCTTGCTCAAGGAAGGAAGCTGTGATTATGTCTTGGTGAGCAATAACATAACCGAGGACATAATAGACAGTCAAATCAAAAGCGAAATAGGAACAGGCAACCCGACTCGACTTACTCCCGATGATTTTACACCAAGAGCAAAAAGGATTATCGAAATTTCGTTCCAAATTGCAAGGGCAATGCGTCATTCCTTTGTCAGCACGGAGCATCTGCTTATTGCGTTACTTAAAGAGGATGATTGCTATGCAGTGAAATTTATTGGCGAAAACGGTGTTTCTCCTCAAAGAATACTTGATGAGCTTTTGACGTCGCTTTCTAATTCAAATGAATCTCAGCCCGAGCAATATAACTCAAAGAAAAAGGGCAAAAGCAAAACGCCGATTCTTGATGAATTCGGAAAGGATTTGACCGAGCTTGCAAAACAGGGAAAGATTGACCCCGTTATCGGCAGGGAACAGGAAATCAAACGTGTTATTCAAATTCTTTCAAGAAGAAACAAGAATAACCCTTGCTTAATCGGTGAGCCCGGTGTCGGTAAAACTGCTATTGCAGAGGGTCTGGCACTAAAAATTGTTGAGGGTGAGGTTCCCGAGGTTTTACTCGGCAAGCATATCTATTCGCTTGATTTGACCTCGATGGTCGCAGGTACAAAATACAGAGGCGACTTTGAGGAACGTATTAAAAAAGCAATGGATGAGGTTATGAACAATAAGGATATTATCCTGTTCATAGACGAAATCCATAACATAATGGGCGCAGGTGCAGCTGAGGGTGCAGTTGATGCTGCAAATATTCTCAAGCCGTCTCTTGCACGAGGCGAAATTCAGGTTATCGGTGCTACAACCATTTCCGAATACAGAAAGAATATCGAAAAGGACGCCGCACTTGAAAGAAGATTTCAACCTGTAAACGTAGGAGAACCGACCGAAGACGAAACGGTTGAAATTCTTAAAGGACTTCGTGACAAATACGAGGCTCACCACAAAGTCAGAATTACAGACGAAGCTATCGAAAGCGCCGTTAAGCTTTCATCAAGATATATTAACGACAGATTTTTACCTGACAAGGCAATTGACCTTATTGACGAGGCTGCTTCGGTAGTAAAACTTAATTCTTATACTTTGCCGCAAAATCTCAAGGATATGGAAACAGAGATTAAAAGGCTTGAAAGCGAAAAGCAATCTGCAATCAATTCTCAGGATTATGAATCTGCGGCAACTATCAGAGATAAGGAAAAGCAGCTTGAGGATTTGCTCAGGGACGAAAAGAACAAATGGCAAAATTCGTCTAACCACGATATAAAATCCGTTTCAAGCGAGGATGTTGCACAGGTTGTTTCCTCATGGACGGGTGTTCCCGTAAGTCAGCTGACAAAAGAGGAAAGCGAAAGACTGCTTAATATGGAAAGCATTTTGCATGAGAGAATCGTCGGTCAGGATAAAGCCGTAACTTCGATTTCAAGAGCAATAAGAAGAGGCAGGGTAGGACTTAAAAATCCGAACAGACCAATAGGCTCGTTTATCTTCCTCGGACCTACCGGCGTTGGTAAAACGGAGCTTTGCAAAACTCTTGCCGAGGCTATGTTCGGCGATGAAAATGCAATAATTAAGCTTGAAATGTCCGAATATATGGAAAAGCATACCGTATCAAAGCTAATCGGTGCGCCTCCGGGATATGTCG
>CAMFQI010000159.1 GCA_945980015.1 uncultured Eubacterium sp.
AGGAAACCAAAGGTAAAAGTTACCATACATACAAATACAGTTACGATTCCATTGGTTTGCCCTCTATTGATTATGATGACGATCCCAATAAAATAATGAAATGGAAAGATTCCGGTGAAACAGGTTCTCCCAAGAAGCCAATCGACCTTAAGCCTTTAGCAGATCAGTTGCAATCTGTGGGAGAAAAACCTTTGCTTAAATATTTTCTTGATGGTTCACGCCACGTTTTTAAGGTGGATGACATTGCATATAACAAGCAGGTTTTCCCCGTTGTAGCAGGACAAATAGGTATTGGTTGTTGCAAGCGTGAAAATAAGCGTATGTCAAAGGAACGCTTCTATCGTGAATTGGTTTTAGCTCTTCCTGATAAGGCAAACGCTGACGGTTGGGATGATGCTGCTTATTTTGCAGCCAAAGTCAAAAAGTTAAACGAAAGCGAAGAATTAAAGCGTTTGGGATTGCATTTTTCCGCCATCATTCCGTATTCGACATCAAAGGCAGGCTCTCCCGATACTAAACTTGATAATTTGGCGGTCGGCGTTATACAAGACTATATGATTGAAGCCGAAAAACGAATGGTCGCTGAATTGGTAAAGGACAAGCGTTTGGGGCAGGATGCCTATTTGCTCAAAGATGGTTCTCTTGAATATAAGGTTATGAAGTCCGGTCGAGAAGATTTGAGAACGCTCCAGAAAATCAAGCATAATTACAGTTGGGTGATCGGTGTTTCTAAGTCATTTAATCCCGAAAGTTGCCTTGATCATACGGGCAAACCGAATTCCAACTATATAGCTGACTTGCCCGTGTTCCACAGAACTCCCGTAGCGAGATACGAAAATCGTGAGTTTTTAGGTGATGTTCAATTTGGCGTTTGGTATATCCGTTTACGGGATAAACGCAGAACACAAACACCGTTTGACGGGGTAGTTAAAGTCGAAAAAATAATGATGGATGAAGAAATAGAAAACGGTATTGATAGTGACGTTATCGATCTGATTTCCGCCAACATTATCAACGAACGCAACCCTACTTGCTATGGTACTGATCGTCGTTGGGCGAATCATTTATATCCCGTATTTTTGACCGAGTCTTATGTAAAAAGCAAATACATCAGCACAGAAATGTTCTTACATCTGTTTTGAGGAGGATAAATAAAAATGGCTAATACGATTATAGGTCGTGTGTTGGCGACAGAAAAGAATCCAACAACAATTGATAATTTTACATTTTGGACGGATCCCGAACTTATCTTAAATCCGTTTGATATCGTAAAGGTACAGCACGTTAATAATTCATTTTCCTATGGCGTTATCGAAGATATTGCACATATCACCGATGCCGCTAGTTTTCTTACCAACTTCATTTCAAGTGATTTTGGTGATGTTAACGCTGAAGAAAACACCCTGCGTGTAGGGATGAATTATGTTACCGCCAAGGTTGTTTGCAATACCGAAAATATTTATATTCCTCTTCAAAGCAACGCAAAGGTAATGTTGGCAACTGCCGAAGAAATTAACTACGCTCTTGGACTTAATGATATTCGTAATCCGCTTGTGTGTGGTTATCTTGAAATGTATGAGGGTACAAAAGGGTGTGAGAAAGTTACACTCCCTGTAAATCTCAACTCAAAATTCATTATTGGCCCCGAAGGTGCTCATTTGAACATTTCGGGTATCTCCGGTCTTGCTTCCAAGACTTCTTATGCGATGTTTCTTTTGAAGGCTATACAAGACAGCTATATGAAGAAAGATCCGCAGAATGAGGACGAAGACAGTGTTGCATTTGTACTATTTAATGTAAAAGGTAAGGACTTGCTTGCTATTGATCAGTTAAACGACTTCTCTGATGAGCGTAATCCTGAGCAGGCTCGAAAGGATACTTTTGCTAAATACGAAAAGTTGGGATTGGCTGCTGAACCTTTCAAGAATGTTCAGTACTATTATCCTTACTCTATCCCCAAAACCCGTCATTGGAACACATATATGACGCCAGAAGAAGTTGAGGATAATATCAAAAAGAAGAAAGCAAAAAAGTACAAATACATTTATAAGTATGACAAAGAGAATCTCGATTTGATGTTTGCCAATATTGATGACTCCACTCAAACAATGGAATCTATCATCAGCTATATTATGTCGGGACAAGGTAAATTTAATCAAGTCAGTGATTGGCAGGAATTCCTTGAAGCAGTAAAAGAAAAGTGTTCTACCGAAACTTCTGGAAAAGACAAAGAAATCCCTGTGGCGAGCTGGAGAAAATTCTATCGCATCATTAATAAGAGCATTACTGATAATAAGATTTTCGCAAGGGATATTCGTGAAGATGAAGGTGAAACCCGTATTGGTGATGCCCTCAAATACATTAAGAAAAACGAAGTGCATGTTATTGATATTGCTAAGCTCTCCGAAGATAAGCAGGCATATGTATTCGGCGATGCAATCCGTACAATCTATGATTTACAGTTGGGTCAGTATGCCGGCGAAGAAGGCGTAAATCCGCCTTCAAGAGTTGTAATTTTTATTGACGAGTTGAACAAGTATGCTTCTAAGGAAACACCTAAGAACTCTCCTATTCTTCGTCAAGTACTTGATGTTGCAGAACGTGGACGTTCTCTTGGCGTAGTGCTCTTTGCCGCAGAACAGTTCAGAAGCGCTATTCACGATAGAGTTACAGGTAACTGTTCTACCCACGCTTATGGTCGGACAAACTCAATCGAAGTCACCAAGAGTGATTACAAGAGTATTCCATCCGTTTATAAGACTATGATGACTCGTCTGAAACAAGGCGAATACATTATTCAAAATCCGATTTTCCGTTCATTGCTTAATATCAAGTTCCCGAAACCGATTTATAAGCAATTTAAGTAAGGAGATAATTATGGCGACAGTAGGTAAAAACATACTTGATAACCTTACGACGGGTATGTACTCGGACTCCAAGGTTATCTACAGAGAATATATACAAAATGCTTGCGACCAAATCGACCTTGCAATAAGAGAGGGTATCTTGTCTGCTGACGAGGGATATGTTGATATATACACGGATAGCAAGAAACGATACATAAGTATTAAAGATAATGCTACTGGTGTCAAAGCGGACGATTTCATCGAAGATGTTGGAGACATTGCTAATAGCAATAAGGAAATCGGCAAAAATAAAGGCTTTCGTGGTATTGGTCGTCTTTGTGGGTTGGCATATTGTAAAACATTAAAATTTACAACAAGTTATCTTGGAGAGGGCACGAAGTCTATTATGACTTGCGACGCACAAAAGATGCGAGCGATGCTTGTTGAAAACAAGAAATACACTCTTGATGAAATTTGGGATGCTATCATAACGTATTCAACCGAACCCGAAACAATAGATGAACACTATTTTGAAGTTGAGATGTTTGATATTAACAAAGAAAACACCGATCTTTTGAACGATGCAAAGGTTCGTGAGTATCTCAGCTTTGTGGTTCCGGTTCCATACAAAAACACCTTTATTCTTCGCAATCAGATTTATAGCTATGCTAAGTCGATCGGTTATACCATCGATGAATATTGCGTTAGAGTGAACGGTTCGCAAATTTTTAAAGAATATACGACTAAGCTCAAAGAACAAAGCGGTGCTTCCCTAAAGAATTACGATGAGATTTCCCGTTTGGAATTCAAGGATTTTCGAGATGCTTCCGGCAATTTAATTGCTTGGATGTGGGTGGGTTTGTCACGCTTTGAAAAACAAATTCCAAGCATAAATCATATGCGTGGTTTACGTGTAAGGAGCGCAAATATTCAACTTGGAGGCGACGATACCTTACAACCCCTTTTCAAAGAAAATCGTGGCAATTATTATTTTGTAGGTGAAGTGTTTGCGGCAAACCGTAATCTTATCCCAAACTCCCAGCGTGATTATTTCAACGAAAACGAAACCCGTGTTTTGTTTGAAGATCTTTTAAGAGAGTATTTTTACGATGTGCTGCACAAGCTCTATTACGAAGCAAATCGTGTTAAAAACGATTATAAACGTCAAGAAGAATATCTTAGTAAAGTCGCTGAATACCAAAAAAAAGAAAAAGAGCAAGGCTTTGTCAATGAAGAAGAACGCCAAAAACTTCAATTTGATATTGATAAAGCAAAGAAAATCGCCGAATATGCTCGCAAACGATTAGACAAGCTTGATAATAGCGATAGTACATCTCCCTTATCGGAAGTCAGAAAAAGTATCGGACAAAAATATGAGGCTGATAAATTAAAGAAAAAGGCCGAAACAACAACTG
>CAMFQI010000160.1 GCA_945980015.1 uncultured Eubacterium sp.
GCGTTTCAGACTTCGTACTCCTACATTTACAAATATTCAGTCGCTTATCCACATTTTACCGGGCTCGGATTTTGCCGATGTTCCTATGCAGATTTTGACAATCGACCCGTGTATAAGCTGTACCGAAAGATAAGGAGAACGACTATGAGTTTAATGGATTTTACATCTATCGCTTTGAAGAATTTGTTTTCAAAACCGGCAACTAAGAATTATCCTGCCGAGCCTGCCGTATATCCCGAGCGTTCAAGAGGTCATATCGAAATAGATATTGACGACTGTATTATGTGCGGCATGTGTCAAAGAAAATGTCCGTCCTCCGCCATTAAGGTTGACAAGGCAACTCGTACTTGGAGCATCGAAAGAATGGGCTGCGTTCAATGTGAAAACTGTGTTTCGGGATGTCCGAAAAAGTGCTTACATATTGCTCCGGGCTACACCGAGCCTAACACAACACTCACGGTTGACAGCTACTCGCAGCCTATCCCCGAAAAGCCTGCTTCCTCAGGCAATGACGGTGAAAGCAAGGCAGAGCTCACCTCGGGCAAAATTACAAACGATATGAGCACCTGTATTCTCTGCGGTCTTTGTGCAAGGGCTTGTCCTGCGGACTGCATAAACGTTGACAGAAACGCAAAGACTTGGACAATCAACCGTGACGAATGTGCACAATGCGGCGCTTGTATTGAAGCGTGCAAGAAATTCCATAGTCTTTCCTATGCCGAGGACGACGGTGAAACAGGCGAAGCAGTATTCAGTAAGGACGGTGCTCCCGCACCTGCAAAGCCTACTCCTAAAAAGGAAGCTCCAAAACCCGAAAGCAAGGCAGACGAAAAGCCCGTTGAAACTAAGACAATCGGCAAAATCAGTACTCAAAAGCCGGACAACTCACTTACATACGGCAAGATTGCAAACGATATTGAAGCATGTATTCTCTGCGGACTTTGTGCAAGAGCGTGTCCGAAGCAGATTATAACGGTTGACAGAAAGGACGCAAAGACCTGGAGCATCGACCGTGACGACTGTCTGCAATGCGGTCTTTGTATTGACGCATGCAAAAAGCTTCATTGTCTGGGCTACGCCGAGGACGACGCTGAATTCGGCGTTATCACCTACAAAAAGGAAGTATAAGCCATAACGAAAAAATATACCCTTTCGGGTATCGTTCAGGGTATGGGATTTCGTCCGACTGCCCTGAGGCTCGCAAACGAGCTTAACATAACGGGCGAGGTAAAAAATTCAGGCGGTAATGTTCAGATTATCGCACAGGGAGAAAATAAGGCGTTGGTTGAATTCATCCGACGCCTTATCGACATATTCAAAATTGAAAGCCTAAAAGAAGAAATAAGTCACGGTTGCTACAAGGAATTCAAAATTGTTCACAGCAAAAACGACTGCACCGTACCGTTTATTACTCCCGATTTGGCAACCTGTGAGCATTGTGAAAGAGAGCTTAAGGACGAAAATAACCGCAGATACGCTCACCCGTTTATAAGCTGTATCAACTGCGGAGCAAGATATTCAATAATCAAAGCCCTGCCCTACGACAGAGAGAATACTACGATGTCGCAATTCCCTCTTTGCGAAAAATGTCAAGAGGAATACACAGCAAGCGACAACATAAGATGTCACGCACAAACAATCGCCTGTAATAGCTGCGGACCTAAAACCAATATTCCGATAAGCCAAGCCGTTGAAATATTAAAAAGCGGCGAAATACTTGCAATAAAGGATATCGGCGGCTATCATCTTGCGTGCAAATGCGAAAGCGAAATTGCAAAGAGACTGAGAGAAATCAAGGGCAGAGAGACAAAGCCGTTTGCCGTTATGTTTGGCAGCGTTGACGAAATTAAGCAATACTGCGAGGTTTCAAAAAAGGAGGAGGCGCTTTTAACATCTACTGCACGGCCGATAGTATTACTCAAAAAGAAAAAGGATTTGCCGAAAGGAATTTGCGACGGCAGTGACTTTATCGGCGCATTTCTTCCCTGCAATCCCATTCAAATTTTAATATTAGAAAAGGCTTCTCCGCTTATTATGACAAGCGCAAACATAAGCGGCGAGCCGATAATAACAGACGACGAGGTTATCAAAAAATTCGGCGTTAAGGTTTTATCACACGACCGAGAAATACTAACCCCGCTTGACGACAGTATAGTAAAGATTGTACAAGGCAGAGTGCAGACAATACGCCGTGCAAGAGGATATGTACCGCTTGCGATAAAGGTAGGAATTGAAGCAAAAAGCGATATTCTTGCTCTCGGCGGCGACCTCAAAAGCAGCTTTGCAATAATGCATTCCTGCTACATTTATCCGTCGCAGTATTACGGAGATTTGGAAAACGAGGACTGCCTGCAAAAATACAAAAGCAACATTGAGCGCTTCAAGGCTTTACATTCGTTTTCACCGAAAACGGTTATATGCGACGCTCACCCTATGTACTGCTCTTCTCAAATATTCCCTGCCGACAGAAAAATTCAGCATCATCTGGCTCACGCCTACAGTGTTATTGCGGAGCATAATTTACAGGGTGACACGCTGAGCTTTGTGTTTGACGGCACGGGATACGGAGACGACGGCGCAATTTGGGGAAGCGAGGTATTTCTCAACACAAAAAGAGTTGAGCATCTTGAATATACAAAAATGATAGCCTCGGACGAAATATCAAAAAATGCAGATTTATGTCTTGCGTGCTACGACAAGAGCAATCCGCTTATTAACAAGGCTATCGAAAATAATATAAACACAGTTAATTCTTCAAGTATGGGCAGGTTGTTTGACGCAGTAAGCGCACTTCTTGACATAAAGCACTTCAACACCTACGAGGGCGAATGTGCGATTGCACTGGAAAGCTGTGCAAGAAAGGCGAAAAAGCCGTTTTACATCAAGCACAGTTTTTCGCCTACCGAAATAATCAACGAAATTAAAAAGGCAAATGCACCAAAGCAGGAAATTGCGCTAGGATTTCATTATATGCTTGCCGAATTAATACTAAAAACCGCCGAGAAATACGGCGTTGAGCAAATTGTATTAAGCGGCGGCTGCTTCAACAATGAAATACTGACATCAAGAACCATCGAGCTTCTTGAGAGCAAGAATTTCAAGGTATACCTAAACAGTATCGTGCCCTGCTCCGATCAGGGAATATGCGTCGGACAGGCGTATTTGCAGGCACTCGAACAAAGCAAGGAGTAAGTCTATGTGTGTAGCGGCACCGGGAAAAATAATTGAGATAAGCGGCTCAACTGCAAGGGTTGAGTACGCAACAAACGTAACAAGCGTAAACATCGGCATAGTTGATTGCAAGGTCGGAGATTGGGTTTTGGTTCACGCAGGACTTGTAATCCAGGTCTTGCCCGAAAACGAGGCTGAGTATATGGTCGATTTATTTAACGAATTAGAGGAGCTTGGCTCATAATGGACATCAGGGACATTCTCAATTTCTTAAAGGATTACGACGGTGAGGAAATGACGATAATGGAGGTTTGCGGTACTCACACAGCCTCGATTGCCGAAAACGCCATACCGTCTCTTATAAGCGACAAAATCAAGCTGATTAGCGGTCCGGGATGTCCGGTTTGCGTTACTGTCAGCGACTACGTTGACAGGCTGATTGAACTTGCGCTCAAGGGCAAGGTTATCGTAACATTCGGAGATATGATAAGAGTGCCGGGAAGCAAGGCGGCGTTAAAGGATATAAAGTCGCAGGGCGCAGATATAAGAATGGTATACTCTCCTAGCGAGATTATTGATTTTGCACAAGCCGAGCCTGAAAAGGACTTCGTTTTTGCGGCAGTAGGATTTGAAACTACAACGCCTATATACGCACTTCTTATTGATGAGCTAATCGAAAAAGGAATAAGAAACGTTTGGATATTAACAGCGCTCAAAACAATGCCGCAGGTAATCAAAGTTTTATGCGAAAGCGATAGCAAAATCGACGGCTTTTTGGCACCCGGTCACGTTGCGGTAATTACCGGAAGCGAGGTATTTACACCGATAGCCGAGAGGTATTCAAAGCCATTTGCGGTAAGCGGCTTTGAGGCACAGGAAATACTTGCATCAATTTATGCGCTTATAAAATTAAGAGGTCAGGGCAAGGTTGTAAACCTATACAAAAAAGCGGTTTCAAGATTACCGAATGACAAGGCAAGCGAAATTGTCGGCAAATACTTCGAGGTCTGCGACGCTTCGTGGAGAGGTTTGGGAACTGTCTCTTATACACATCTGACGCTGCCGACGAAGGCTTAGGTGT
>CAMFQI010000161.1 GCA_945980015.1 uncultured Eubacterium sp.
TTTTCATACGACACCTGCCGCCGTTTCGTTTTTATCAACACAATACATTATAATACATATCACTTCAATAATCAATCAAAAAAAGTTTGAAAAAATGTTTTAATAATATTGAAATATAAAAGCGGTTGTAATATAATACCCTTGCATTGTATCCATGAGAAAAAACATTATTTCTCAGCATACGCAGGGCTTTTGTGTTAGCCTCGGCGGTGCTTGGAACAGTAGCAGAAAGGAAAATTTAATATGAAAACAAACACAAAAACAGGTAAGGTGGTAGGCTTAGGCTTATTCACCGCAATAGTTGTAGTATTGCAGCTTTTAGGCTCATTCATCAAATTCGGCACATTTTCGATTACGCTCGTGCTTGCACCGATAGTAATCGGAGCCGCACTTTACGGAATAGGCGCAGGCGCTTATTTGGGCTTGGTGTTCGGTGCGACGGTGCTTATCTCGGGCGACGCGGCGGCTTTTTTGACGATTAATCCCATCGGAACGGTTATTATCGTTTTGCTCAAGGGTATGCTTGCAGGCTTGGCGACAGGTCTTGTTTATTCCCTGATTTCAAAGGCAAGCTCGCTTGCCGGCGTTATCGTTGCAGGCGTCGTTTGTCCAATCGTTAACACGGGAATATTTTTGGCAGGCTGCTACATTTTCTTTCAGGAATGGCTTGTCGCAGCATTCGGTACAACCGGCTTTGTTACGGTAGTCGCAGGACTTGTAACAATAAACTTTGCTATTGAGCTGGGCATAAATATGGTGCTTTCAACCGCTATCGTAAAAATTATCGACCTAGGCAAAAAGCAGCTCAATTCAAAAACAAAGGCTTAAGCAACCGATTTCTTCAAAGACTGTTTCATTTTTTGAAGCAGTCTTTTTTGTATTGTATATTGATGTAAATAATGATATAATAAAAACAATTATACAGGACGGTCAGTAATATGAAACAGGAAAACAACAAAACAAACGACAATTTAATCATAGGAAGAAATGCGGTTTTGGAGCTTCTCAAAAGCGACAGAGAGGTTGAAAACGTGCTTATTGCAAAGGGTGAGCGTGAGGGCTCAATAAACAGAATCATCGCTCTTTGTAAGGAAAAGAAGATTGTAATAAAGAATGTTGACATAAAAAAGCTCGACTTTTTGGCACCCGACGGAAATCATCAGGGCGTTGCGGCAAATGTTCCGGCTCATGAATACAGCAGTATTGACGACATCCTTGCATACGCCGAGGAAAAGGGCGAGGCTCCGTTTATCGTTTTATGCGATGAAATTGAGGACAGTCACAATTTAGGTGCTATTATACGCACCGCCGAGGCCTGCGGCGTTCACGGAATAATTATTCCAAAGCGCAGAAATGTAGGCTTGAATTACATTGTCGCAAAGACAAGCTGCGGTGCACTCGAATATATGAGGGTTGCGAGGGTTACAAATCTCGCTTCAACCATTGATGAGCTGAAAAAGAAGAACATTTGGGTTTATGCCGCAGATATGGACGGTCAGCGTTGGGACAAAACCGATTTTTCGGGAGGCTGCTGTCTTGTTGTCGGAAGCGAGGGCAAAGGCGTGGGCAGACTTATTAAGGAAAAATGCGACGTTACCGTCAGTCTGCCGATGCTAGGCAGAGTAAACAGTCTTAATGCAAGCGTTGCCGCAGGCGTTTTGATGTATGAAATAACAAAGCAGAGATTGGGTTAATCGGAGAAAAAATGAGCGAAAAGGATTTATCTATTGACGAAATCATAAAGCGAGCAGAGGAAATAAAGGCACAGGCGGAGCAGCATCTCGCACAGGCTCAAAAAAGTCTTGACGAAATGGCAAAAACCGCAATAGACGAGGTAACAGTCGACACCGAGGCGGTTATGCAAAGAGTCGAGCAGCTCAGCACACAGGAGGAGGATGTAAAAACCTTTACATCTTCCCCGAAAAGCGCCGAAAAAACACAAACGGTAAGACTTTCTCTGCCAAAAATCGACAGAACAAAATCGTTTTCAACAATAAAAAAGGCTTTCAAAATCGAAAGTGAGGAAGAAAACGACGACGATATGAAGATTGTCAGGGAAAAGGAAAGCGACGACGATATGAAAATCGTCAAGGAAAAAGCCGACGATACTATTTTGTTCCCTAACGACAAAACGAAGCCTGTTATTTTAAGCTCCGGAAACGAGAACGACCCTGACTCGCTTCAGGAGGTTCCGACAATCATTTCACGCAAAGAGCTGAAAAATTATCTCAACGGAGAGTCGTCTCAAGATACGGATTTCGAGGCCGAAATCGGCGTTCAAATAAGCTTTGACGGATTTGACGACGAGGTTGAGGAGGTTCCGTCAATCGACGAAGCGGTTGCCGAGCAAATACTCATAGAGCACCGCAAGGAAAAGGTTGACAAATTCAGGCTTTTCGGTCCCGACGAAACAGACATTAAGCTCGGCGACAAGGAATTTCAAGCCTCTGACTACAAAAGCGAAAATCAACAGGGCATTATTTTGTCCTCACTGTTTGCAAAAAAATCAAAGGCACAAATTCAAATAGTAATAACAATAGTAACAGGCGTATTGATGCTGCTTATGACAGTATTCAGGGACAGCGAGTATTTTCCGTTGTTTCTCGCACCGACCGAGGTATTTTTGGCAACAAATCTCGCACTTCTTATATTGACAATGCTTGTTAACTACAACATTTTTATCCACGCCTTTAATTTCAAAAAGGGGCTTAACTGCGATTTGCCGGTTGCTGTACTGAACATCTGCATACTTGCACAGACAATCGGATTTTTGGCAAACAATAATCTTTGGCTTGACAACGGCTCGTTTATGGGAATAGTAAGCGCATTTACTCTTTTTGCCTCTCAACTCGGCAAACTGCAAATCATAGTGCGAGTTATAGACAATTTCGACTTCATCATCAGCGAGGGTGACAAATACTGCCTTGAAAACATTGCAAACAAGATTGACGCCCAAATTATTTCAAGAGGAATTTTAGACGACGAAAACCCAATTATAAAAACAAGCGTTAAAACCGATTTTCCTACAAATTTTATGGAAATAAGCTGCAAGACCGAGCCCGGTGACAGGCTTGTGCGTGTGTTGGCGCCGATATCGTGGATAATAAGCGGAATTGTTCTTGCGTTTGTAGGCTTAACGCAGGGCATAAACACGGGAATAAACGCTTGCGTCTGCGCACTTGCAGTATCGACACCGGCAACGCTTTTGTTTATGATGAACAGTCTGCTTACCGATTTGTCCGAGCAGCTTGAAAAATATTCATCGAGAGTTTGCGGATTTGACGGAGTGAATATGGCAATAGCAACAGACGCTATGGTATTAGAAGCGTCAAGTCTTTTCGGAAAGCAAAGCTGCGACATATACGGAATCAAGGTTTTCAACAACACAAAGGTTGACGACGCCATCATCTACGCCGCCGCAGTTATAACGCAAACAAAAAGTCCTCTTGCAAGCGCATTCGACGATGTCATTATCGGCAAGCAGTCAATCTTGCCTAAGGTTGAAAACGTCGTTTATGAGGACAGTATGGGAACGAGTGCTTGGGTATACAAAAGAAGAGTGCTTGTCGGAAACAGAAATCTTCTTATTCATCACGGCATAGAGGTGCCCACCGAGGCTTTTGAAAAAAAGCACACAACAAAGAACAGAAAAGCACTCTATCTTGCCGTAAACGGAAAAATAATGGCAATGTTTGTTGTTTCATACAGTGCCGACCCCGATTTGAAAAGAGAGCTTAAAAAGCTTGAAAAGTCAGGCATTACGCTGATTGTTAAAAGCAGTGACCCTAATATCAACGAGGAAAGTCTGACGAAGCTTTTTGCACTTCCCAAGGGCTTTATAAGAGTTATGAACTACTCTGCCACAAGAGTTTTTGAAAAATATTCGGATATGACGGTTCAAAAATCGCCATGCTATATTATTCACGACGGCTCGGCAAAAAGCTTCATCGGTGCAGTACGCGGTGCTTTTTCAACAGGCTCGTGCAAGAAGCTAATCTACTTTTTGACAAGCTTCGGCAGTGCATTGGGAATTTTCGCAGTTATGTTGATGTGTATTCTCGGCGGCTTCAATCAGCTTACGTCTACGGCGTGCACCGTATTTTTGGGAATTTGGAATATATTTGTTTACATTATTTCCAAATTACAGAAATTGAGCTTTTAATTCCTTGACGAAAGCACGACAATAATATATCTGTCTCTTATACACATCTGACGCTGCCGACGAAGGCTTAGG
>CAMFQI010000162.1 GCA_945980015.1 uncultured Eubacterium sp.
AAGCCGCATGAACCTAACGATAATGATTTGCTTCGTCTTTGCGATGTTCATAATATTCCGTTTGCAACCAATATTGCAACTGCCGAAGCGTTAATTCGCGGAGTTGAACGAGGCGATTTTGAGTGGAGAGAAATTGTAAATCCAAGATATAATAGCAAAAAGTAAATTCGAGGTGAGAGCTTGCTCTCACCTTAATACTTGAATACGAAAGGGAGAAAATATGGCTTTATTAACAAAGGCAATAAAGGGAACAAAGGATGTGCTTCCCGCAGAGTCATACAAAAATCAATATATTGAAGCAACCTGCCTGAGCGTTGCCGAGAATTTCGGATATAAGGAGATGCGCACTCCTGTTTTTGAACATACCGAGCTTTTCCAACGAGGCGTAGGCGACACAACCGACGTTGTTCAAAAGGAAATGTACACCTTCGACGACAAGGGCGGCCGTTCGATTACGCTTCGTCCGGAGGGTACGGCAGGTGCGGCAAGAGCGTTTTTGGAAAATGGTCTATCGAATGAGGCGTTGCCGCAGAAAATATGCTATCTTACCTCCTGCTACAGATATGAAAAGCCGCAGGCAGGCAGACTTCGTGAATTCCATCAGTTCGGAATTGAGTGCTTCGGTGCAGCCTCACCGCTTGCAGATGCAGAAATGATAAGCCTTGCAAAGCAGGTATTCGACGAGCTGGGCGTTCAAAAGCTTCATTTAGAGCTTAATTCAATAGGCTGTCCGAAGTGCCGTGCCGACTATCATAATGCGCTTAGAGAATATTTTAAGGCACATACAAACGAGCTTTGCGACACCTGTAACGAAAGACTTGAACGAAACCCCATGCGTATTCTCGACTGCAAAAGTCCTGTATGCAAGGAAATTTCAAAGAATGCACCGATAGTGCTTGATTACCTTTGCGACGAATGTAAGGAGCATTTTGAAAAGGTAAAGAGTTATCTTGATGCTATGAATATTGAATATATCGTAAATCCTCAAATTGTAAGAGGTCTTGATTATTATACAAAAACCGTTTTTGAATTTGTATCGGACGAAATCGGATCTCAGGGAACGGTTTGCGGCGGCGGAAGATATGACGGCTTGATTGAAGAGCTCGGCGGTCAGCATACCCCGTCACTCGGCTTCGGAATGGGTCTTGAAAGAATACAGCTTGTTATGGAAGCGCAGGGATGTGCATTTCCCGAACCTAATAAGCTTGATTTGTTCATTGTTGCCATGGGTGAAAAGGCTGAGCTTAAGGCGGTAGAAATTGCAAAGGATATGAGAAGCGAGGGCTTCTCGGTGCAGTATGACCTTAATTCTCGTTCACTTCGTGCACAAATGAAATATGCCGATAAGACCGGCACAAAATATCTCGTTGTTATCGGCGAGAATGAGGTTAACTCCGGTATTGCAAAGCTTAAGGATATGCAAACAGGCGAGTCGACCGAAGTAAGCCTTACAACCTTTGTTAACGCATATTACAGCGTTAGTATGGAAAGTCAGCTTAAGGATTTGGAAATTAACGGCGAAGCCTTTGACTTTAATTCTCTGTTTTCGGGAGGAAATGTAAATGACTGATTCACTTAAAGGAATGAAAAGAACAGACTATTGTGCAAATTTTAATACCGAAAATATTGGACAGGAAATAACCGTTTTCGGTTGGGTACAGCGTCAGCGTGACCTCGGAAACCTCATATTCATTGATTTGCGTGACAGAACGGGCATTATTCAGCTTTCGTTTAACGATAAAACAGACAGGGAAATCTTTGCCCGTGCACAGAGCGTAAGAAGTGAATATGTCGTTGCCGCAACAGGCGTTGTCGCAAAGCGTGAAAGCGTAAATAAGGATATTCCGACAGGTGAGATTGAAGTTATTGTAAATGACTTCAGAATTGTCTCAAAGGCAAAAACTCCGCCCTTTGAAATCGAAAAGAGCGAAAAGGTCGGCGACGAAACAACGCTTAAATACAGATATCTCAATCTTCGTAACGAAAAGCTGACAAAGAATATTCTTATGCGCCATAAGATTGCAAGGATTGCAAGAGAGTATTTTTATGATAACGATTTTATCGAGATTGAAACCCCGATGATGATAAAGTCAACTCCGGAGGGTGCAAGGGACTATGTTGTTCCGTCTCGAATCCATAACGGCAAGTTTTATGCTCTGCCGCAGTCTCCGCAGATTTATAAGCAGCTTACTATGATTGCCGGCTTTGATAGATATATTCAGCTTGCAAGATGCTTTAGAGACGAGGATTTAAGAGCGGACAGACAGCCTGAATTTACTCAAATCGACCTTGAGATGAGCTTCGTTGACTGCGATGATATTATGGATATGGCAGAGGGCTTTATTTCACGACTGATGAAAGAAACCATAGGCGTTGAAATTCAGTCGCCATTGCCGAGAATGACGTTTGCCGAGGCTATGAATAGCTACGGCTCGGACAAGCCCGACACCCGTTTCGGTATGCTTATTCAGGATTTGAACGAATGGGCAGGCAAAACCGACTTCGCAGTGTTTAAGAATACTGTTGATGACGGCGGCTCGGTTAAGGCTATTGTTGCAAAGAACTGTGCCTCGGTTTATACAAGAAAGAAAATTGACAAGCTTACGGAACACGCAAAGGGAATAGGCGCAAAGGGACTTGCTTATATCCGTTGGGCTGACGAGGTTCCCAATTGCTCGTTTGCAAAATTCTTAAAGGACGGCGAGCTTGAAGCACTTTTGTCGCAGCTTGACGTTGAGCAGGGTGACGTAGCCTTCATTGTTTCCGATAAGACACGTAAGGCGCTTACAATTATGGGTGCGCTTCGTCTTATCGTTGCAAAGGAGCTTGACATAATACCGCAGGACAAATGGAATTACCTTTGGATTACCGAAATGCCTTTCTTCGAGCTCGATGAGGAAACAGGCGAGTGGGTTGCGGCTCATCATCCGTTCACTATGCCGATGGAGGAGAGTATTCAGTATCTTGATACCGATAAATCAAAGGTTAAGGCACAGGCGTTTGACCTTGTTCTCAACGGTACGGAGCTTTCGTCAGGCTCAATGAGAATTACAGATGTAGAGCTTCAAACAAAGATGTTTGAGCTTTTGGGTATGGAGCAGGAGGAAATTGATGCAAAATTCGGATTCCTCGTTGACGCATATCATTATGCCGCACCTCCTCACGGCGGTATGGGTATAGGTCTTGATAGACTTGCAATGCTCATTTGCGGTGCCGATTCGCTTCGTGATGTTGTTGCTTTCCCGAAGGTTCAAAACGCAAGCGAGCTTATGAGCGGTGCTCCGTCATATATTGATAATATCCAACTTGACGAGCTTGGTATTGACTTAAAGGCGAGTGATAAGAATGAGTGAAAATTATAACTTTTTCGCAATGGTCAATAGAATGAAGTATATTGACCGTTGGGCGTTGATGTCGAATACACGCAAGGAAAATATCGCTGAGCATAGTCATAGCGTTGCAGTTATTACACATGCACTCGCGCTTATCGGTAATAAGGAATTCGGCAGAAGCTATGATGTTGACAGAGCCGCCGTGCTTGCTCTTTATCACGACACAACCGAGGTTATAACAGGGGATATGCCTACACCTGTTAAGTATTATAACGACGAGATAAAAAGCGTTTATAAGGATATTGAAACGGTAGCGGCAAAGAGGCTTTTGGATATGCTTCCCGACTCCTATAAGGAGGATTACGACAGCGTGCTTAATCACAGACAGGGTGATGAAGACCTTTGGAAGCTTGTTAAAGCCGCAGACAAAATCAGCGCATTGATAAAATGTATTGAGGAAAACAGAATGGGCAACAGGGAATTCGATATTGCCCTTTCATCTCAGGAAAAAAAGATTGCCGAGATTGAAATGCCGGAGGTTCGCTTCTTCGCCGACAATTTTTTGAAATCCTATTATCTTACTCTTGATGAGCATACAAAATAATTTCAGCCGTGTACTTTTTTGTACACGGCTGTTTTCAGTCTTTTTTTGTCGGCGTTGCCTTATTATTCATATTTGAGCAGGAGTTTTTACAGCAGCCGCAATTTCCGTTACAGCCGCAGGAACCCTTGTTCTTTTTTATTTTTATTATTGCAAAAATAACTGCCGCAATTAGAATTATCGATATAATAATATTTGCAAGGTTGTTATGTAAAAATTCTGTCATTTTCTTTTCCTTTCGGTTTTGCTTTCTGCTAAAATTTTATAATATTATCGTTAAGCC
>CAMFQI010000163.1 GCA_945980015.1 uncultured Eubacterium sp.
AGAACCATCTTCGGAATCTCAAAGGTAACAGTTGCGGTTTTTCTATCTGCGGAGTACTCAATGTCTGCAGCCTGAATAGCTTCATTGATAAGTTCAGCATTCACATTGCTTACGCCTGCAGCATTCAGATAGCTGTAGAGGAATGAGTGAACCTCAGATGTCGGATCTTCTGCAGTGAGTGTTACTGTCATCTTAGCGTTGTAGAAACCGAAGGTTACAGACTCAAGCACAGTATCAAGCACACTGGTGCTATAATCAACCTTAAGGTTTGTAGGATCAGTCTTATCAACGGTAAAATAATCGATTCTATCGTAGTCTGCTTTATTGGTGGCCTTGTCAGTATACTCTACACCGAAGGTATAATTTGCATCACCAGGATATGTAATGGTAATGGTATGAACATCTCCAGTAGAATCAACAGACCATGCAGATTTGCTGTTCAACGAATCAGCAGTAAGCTCAGTACCAGTGACATCCTTTGCATCGATAGAGAACTTAACTTCTTCTGCAATAAAGTTATGCTCGGCAATGGTGATAACAGCAGTCTGAGTATCGGCAAAGTATTCACGCTCGTTGCCATCACGATCGGTAAGCTTATTTGCTACGGTCTTGTTCTGATATTCAACATTAATAACCGGAAGGGTGGTATCGATTGTATGTGTATCAGAAACATACTTAACCATCTCATTATTGGAGCGGTCAGTATACTCAACAGTAATTACATAGTGGCCATCACCGGAGTGATCTGCAGGTGCAGGAAGGGTAAATGTACCAACGGTCTTGTCTTCTGCATTGCGTGTTCCCCAAGCAACGGTACCGTAATCAAATGCAGCACCATTCTTAGACACTGTAACAACAACATCTTCAGCATAGAAGTTTGCTTCAGTTACAATCAACTTCACTTCAACGTCGTTATTGTAGTAATAATCTGTACCAACCTGTCTGTCATAAGGTGTATATTCAACCTTGAGGGTAGGCTTAACGTTATCTACCACAATAATGTTGCCGCTGTCGTTCTTCTGGTCACTTTCATTGCCGTATTTGTCTGTTGCCACAACGCTGATGTAGCCTCTGAGCTGAGCTGCTTCTTCGGCTGTCAAAGTAATTTCAGCGGTATACTTAGATTTATCATCATTATCCCGAATTGCAGAGACTGTTGCATCAACGGATTCTAACGGCAATGTCTCGGGATGATTAACAGTGCTCGCACCGGTCTGCTTTGTATAGCCCCAAGTGAAAGACTTAACACCAGCACTTGTATCATAAGCGGTAAATCTAATGGTTACAGAGGGATTGTAGAAACCAAGGGTAATTACTTCAAGGAATGTATCCAAGGGAGTCTTCGCATACTCGATCTTGACGCCGGTAGGAGCACCGTGGTCAATGATAAATCCGTCAGCAACATACTGAGTTGCTTCCCAACCAGAGATATCTTTATAATCGATCTTAAGATTATAGATACCATTGACATACTGATCATACTCATAGGTATAAACGTCGCCATTTTTATTCCACTGAGCGTTCTGAAGCAATGCTGTAAGCTGCTCTGCAGTAAATGCAACATCAATATCAGTAATGTCCTTCATGGTACCAGTGATCACAACATCACTTGCACGGAAATTGTGCTCGGTTACAGTGAAGATAGTCTTCTGAACATCGCCGTTATGAACATAATCAATTTTAACAACAGGTGCTGTCTTATCAACGGTGATGGTCTCAGAAGTGTACTCAGTCATCGGGTTGTTGGACTTGTCAGTATAGGTAACGTATACAACATAATCTCCATCACCTGCCAAGGTAAAGGTACCAACCTTACCATTCCAGGAAGGAGTTACTGCTGTTGCAACACCTTTGTCCTTAGAAACCTTAACAACAACATCCTCAGCGTAGAAGTTAGTTTCTGTTATGGTGAGTTCAACAACTACATCGCTATTGAAGAAGTGTGCACCGTTATAGGTGTTCTGCTGGGCAGTGTAAGGTTCCTGACCCTGGTACTTAACAGAAAGCTCAGGGGCAATGGTATCGACAATGAAAACGTAATCATCATCAATACCGAACACATTGTTAGCCTTATCCGTTGCGGTAAAGGAGATCTTACCGTGAAGCTGATCTGCCTGATTAGCAGGGAGAGTAATTGTGGCGGTAGCCTTGTTGCCACTAACAGTAACATCAACCTGCTCAGTTACAGGAGTGCCGGACTCAGGTGTGTAAGTCCAGTCAAAGTGATCGATGCCAGACATAACATCTTCAGCAGTAAAAGTAATGGTGACGTCCGGGTTGTAGAAACCCAAGAACTGTCCAACCTTCTGAATGAAGTTCAATTCAGAGAACTCAATCTTAAGATTGGTAGGTGTCTCAGAGTCAATCTTGACATTAACAGCAATTCTGTCTGTAATACCACCGGTGGCAGTATTCTTCAGGTAGACATAGCGCACATCGGTACCCTGATTGCTAAACTCAGTGGACTCAGCAAAAGTATCACCCGCGTTTTGAGCTATAGTATAACCCGCAGCAGAAGTAACTGTTGCCTTAGTCTTATACCAACCGTTAGTGCCGTCTACGGCGGACAAAGTATACGGATCAACAGGTGTTGTTTCAAAGGAAACATTCACCTTGTAAGAAATTTCGTCAGCACCATACCATCTGGTAGCTGCCTTCTTTGCTGTAACAGTAATAACATTGCTACCAGCACGAACCGCCTCTACAAACTTGTCAATATCAGTTACTGTGAGCTTACCGTTTGCAGGGTTAATAGCAATGCCCTCGATATCATTAATGCTGTAAGTAATATCGCCGGAAATCCATATATCCTTCTTATCGGCCTTCTGCTCGGAAATAGTGGAACTTGTTCCAATAACAAAGTTCTTCTCAGCTTCAGCAAACTCGATATACTGTCCATTCGAGGAAACAGCACCGGTAACATTAAGGTAATATCTAATTTCGCAATCTTTGTAGTTCTTGTTGCCGGAGAGCTTAGCAATAACAGTAATTGCGCCAGGATGATTTACAGTAAGAGTACCATCAGCGGCGATTTCAGCAACATCTTCATCAGCAACAATTTCGTAAGTAATTGTTCCATTTGCTAATGCTTCTACGTCTGTTGCAGAGAAATCATAAGTCTGTCCGTAAGGAACAGTACCCTTCAACTCAATAACTTCTGGATTTGTATCATTGGCCATTGCATCATACTCATCAAAGTCAAAGCTCTGATCAGCTTTATAAATGGTCACAGTAATCGGGAAAGCTGGGGTATTCTTGTCGTTGTAGCCATCTTTGGTTGCCTTTACGAAAATTACGTATTCTCCAGCTTCAGTTGCTACAGGAATAGTATCTGTTACCCAAGTTGCCTGATTATCGTCACTGTATTTCAAGGTATAGTCGCCATCCTTGGTTACAGCCAACAGTTCTTTTTCAGTTGTATCATAGGTTCTATTGACTGCTTCAATCTTTAGATCTCCAAGGTCGATCTCACCGAGCGCAATATCAACATTGACAGTCTTTTCAAACTTATTGTAGTTTGCGCCACGGTCAACTGTCAGTTTAACAGTATAAGCACCAACTGCCATTCTTTCGGGAACTGCCTTACCGGTTTCATCAGTTCCATTAACAGTCCAAGTTACGCTATCGCTTTCTGTAAAAGCACCTGTTAAAGCAACAAGCGGCTGATTAGTTTCGTTATACTTGAGGCCAGTTACGGGAGCGATATCAATACCCTCAATATCAGCAGGGTTGATAACTGTTTGCACAGTCTTATCAAGGGTAGTATAGCCTGTACGTGCAACTACCACCCTAACACTATATGTGCCAGCATCCGTTGCTTTAGGAACTTCAGATACGGGATCAGTTGCGCCATTCAGATAATACTCAACAGTATCTCCTGCAACCTCAGTCACAGAAACAAGTTCCTGCTCACTACCATTATAGGTGAGAGTCTTACCGGAAATCTGGACATCCTTTATTTTGGTGCAGGTCATTTTAATAGTGAAATTATCCTGAAGGCTCGTAATTACTTGATCATATGCATCGTTTGTGTAGGTCGCATAATCATCGTGGGTAACAGTGATGGAACTTACCTTAATGTTTCCAGGCTCGGAACCATCAAAAACAACGACTTCACCATTTGCATCAGTAGGAACATCGTCATTGCCCATTACCTCAGTACCTAAATCATTGTCATAAATAACATAGGTTACTTTTGCGCCTTC
>CAMFQI010000164.1 GCA_945980015.1 uncultured Eubacterium sp.
TACCATAAAGAGTGTGCGAGGGACAAGCCCGTTGACCACACAGCAACCTGCGTTTTGCAAGGTGCTAATGCTTGTATGATGGGTGTTGTGTTTGTGTTTTTTACACTCCTTTCTATGCTCCCGTCATGACGATGGGAGTTTTCTTTTGCACTCTTTTGGAAATATTTTTTAAGGAGTGTTTTTATGAGAACAATCGCAGAATTATTAAACCTTGACGGCAGAGTGTATGTTTATGTACCTAGCAAGAACATCAGAAGGCTATTCTTGAAGAATGCACAAAAAGAAGGCTTTATGTTTGCCGACGGAGGGAATCCGACAAAACGCCGAGCCTACGATGATATTTATGCGCTGAACAAGGATTTCACATTGAATTTTGTCGGCTACATCGGGCATATTGCCTTTCATCATCCAAGTTATTTTGATAATGATAAGCTGATAAGAATAGATTATTGCGCCTACCTCTCAGGTGCAGAAAAATACATCATAAAATAAAAAGAAAACCACAAACCCCGATGAATAAAGGGTTTGTGGTATTTTTGTATCATTCCCACTCGACGGTGCCGGGGGGTTTGGAGGTTATGTCGTAGACCACTCGGTTGATATGGGGACATTCGTTTGTGATGCGGTTGGAGACCTTTGCGAGAATATCGTAGGGGATTTTTGCCCAATCGGCGGTCATAAAGTCGTCGGTTGTGACGGCACGGATTGCGACGAGATTGTCATACGTTCTATGGTCGCCCATAACGCCGACGGTACTGACGCCGGGTAGGACGCAGAAGAACTGTGCGAGGTTTTTCTCGTAGCCGTTCTTACTCATTTCATCACGAAGCACCCAATCGGCCTGTTGCAAAATTTTAATCTTTTCTGCGGTTATTTCACCGATAATCCTAACGCCCAAGCCCGGTCCGGGGAAAGGCTGACGCCATACTAATTCCTTCGGTATGCCAAGCTTTTCACCGACTCTTCTTACTTCATCCTTAAACAAATCCGCAAGCGGCTCGATAATTCCCAAAAATTCAACGTCATCGGGAGTTTTAACCCTATTATGATGAGTCTTAATTACATCGGCGTCGCCCTTGCCCGATTCAATACAATCGGGATAAATCGTGCCCTGTGCAAAGTAGCCAAGCTCGTCCTGTTTTCTGATTTCATTCCAGAAAACATTGAAAAATTCGGTGCCGATAATCTTTCTTTTTTCCTCGGGGTCGGTAACGCCCTTGAGCTTTGAAATAAAGTGCTCGCCGCAGTTGACACGGACAAAATTCATATCAAAAAGCGAGGTGAAGGTTTTTTCAACAAAATCTCCCTCGTCCTTACGCATTAAGCCCTGGTCAACAAAGACGCAGGTAAGCTGTTTGCCTACCGCTCTCGAAAGTAGACCTGCGGCAACGGAGCTGTCTACACCGCCGGAAAGGCCTAAAATAACCTTTTTGTCGCCGATTTGCTCTCTTAATTTGGCAACTGTGTTATCAATAAAATTATCCATAACCCATTCGCCCTTGCAATGACAAACCTCATAAAGAAAGTTATAAAGCACCTGATTGCCGTATTCGGAGTGAGTAACCTCGGGATGAAACTGAACGGCATAAATATCCTTTGCCGTATTCTGCATAGCGGCGCACGGACAATCGTCGGTATAGCCGATAATTTCAAAGCCCTCGGGCGGAGTCGCAATATAATCGGTATGGCTCATCCAAACGATAGACTTTTCGGGTACATTCTTAAAAAGCTTCGACGACTTTGCGTTAAGCTCAATCTTGCCGTACTCGGAAACAGGCGCAGTCTTAACCTCGCCGTCGCCCATCCACGCAATGAGCTGACAGCCGTAGCAAATACCCAAAACCGGAATACCAAGCTCCAGAATATCCTTCGTATAATGCGGCGAGGACATATCAAAAACAGAATTAGGACCGCCTGTAAAAATAATTCCCTTATAGCCGTTTTCCTTTATTACCTCCAGCGGAGTGGTGTAGGGCAAAATTTCCGCATAAACCCTATGGTCACGCACTCTGCGGGCAATAAGCTGATTATACTGTCCGCCGAAATCCAAAACCAAAACCTTTTCCATAAGGTCGCCTCCTTAATATTTGTTATAGATTAAAAACATTATATATCAACAAATAACGTATTTCAAGATTTTTTAAGCGCAAAAACAAGCCAGCCGTTGTTTTCAAATCTTTCGATAATCTCAAAGCCGTTTTGTGCAAACGAGAAAAGCACCTCGTCCTCACGGCTTTCGATAATTCCGCCGGTGATATACACGCCGCCGTCTTCAAGAAAATCACCGACAACGGTGTTGAACTCCATAATAATATCCGCAACAATATTCGCAACAACAACGCTGAATTTTCCGCTGACCTTGTCTGAAAGATTGCCCTGAACAACCTTAAATCTATCCTCACCGAAGCCGTTTTGAAGAGCGTTTTCCTTTGCAGTCTTTACTGCGAGCGAGTCGATGTCAACTCCGAAGGCGGTTTTTGCGCCGAGAAGCAATGAAGCAACGGACAAAATACCCGAGCCGCAGCCGATATCTAAAACCGTACTGTCGTTATTTACATATTTTTCAAGCGTCTCAAGGCAAAGGCGAGTTGTCGGGTGGGAGCCTGAACCGAAAGCAAGTCCCGGCTCGATATCCAAAACAACTCTGCCCTGCGCATCATAATCATCAATCCAAACAGGACGGATTAACAACTTTTCGCCTATCGGCATAGGATGAAAATACTGCTTCCAATTATTCTGCCAATCCTCAACCTTACAGTCGGAAATTGTAATTTCGTGCTCAACTCCGATATCGTCAAGCCTTTCCTTAATAAACGAAACGCTTTCCATCGGATTTTCCTCAGGGTTAATGTAAATGTGAATAATTCCCTTTGTTCTGTCCTTTTTGAGAAGCTCCTCTTCAATCAAATCAATATGAGCAATCTCCATAGTTTCCTGCTCAAGCGCAGAATAGTCCTCAATGTAAATACCGTAAGGCACGGTCATATTTGCAATATCACCGGCAACGTCGATATCCTTCGTTGCAACCGTTACGGCAATTTCTGTCCAGCTATCCTGCTCGACTGCATTTGTCATTCCCATAATATACCTCGTCGTTATGAATCCCTCCACCGCAAGCGGTCCCCCTGTCTCACCTACCGGTTCGGTCGGTGCTTGAGCACAAATGCAGAGGTGTCCACAGGACACCCGCACCCTTTAACAAGGGAGGCAAAGAGGTTTTGTGTTTATAAATTAACCTTATGCTCTGTTCCTGCAAGCGAATGATTGTACAGCTTTCTGTTGTCAAGCGCCCATTGTCTGTCGGTAAATTCGCCCTTTTCGACCTTTGATACTGCCTCGGTCATTTCAAATATTGTTGCGTCAAGTGTATCAAGAGTAGCCAAAACCTCGGCTTCAAGGAACATCGGCATTTTGCATGCACCGTATTCGGGTAGTCCATGATGCGAAATCACCATATGCTGGAGCAAAAGCACCTTTTCGTTGTTTATCCCGAGCTTCTCGGCGGTTTTTTCGATATACATTGCGCCCTTAACAAGATGTCCTACAAGCTCACCGCCGACGGTGTACGAGTCACAAAGTCCGCTTTTACCGACGTGCATTTCAAAAACCTTTGCTACATCGTGAAGTATCGCACCTGAAATAAGCAGCTCACGGTTAATGGCAGGGTAAATATCGCATACCCTTTCAGCCATTTCAACTATTGATGCGGTATGAAGCATAAGACCGCCGACTATTGCGTGATGAAGCTTAAAGGCTGCAGGAAAAGTCTCAAGCTGAGCCTTATTCGTCATCATAATATCCGAAACAATCGCCTTTAGGTCTGCGTCTCTAAAGGATTGCACCTTTGAGTAAAGTCTTGTAAACACTACCTTACCATCGTGCTGAGCAGTCGGTATGAACTGCGAAATCATCTCATCCGGCGCTTTTTTGATAGACTGAATATTAAGCTGAGTTTTTCCCTTATAATCATCTGCCTTATATTCGATTTCAACCACGTCATTTGCACCGAACATACCGTTGTTTTCAAATCTCCAAAGCTTTGCAGGGTATTCCTTTTTGTCACTGCCGATAACTATCATATCAAGATAGCCGTTACCGTTTTTGTCGGTTTTTTCACGAAGCTCCTTTATCATTGCGTAGGAAGCCATAATATCACCTCATAATCTTATTTAACCTTGAATTAACCTTAGAAT
>CAMFQI010000165.1 GCA_945980015.1 uncultured Eubacterium sp.
CGTGAACAGCCATTTGGTCACCGTCGAAGTCGGCGTTAAACGCTGTACAAGCAAGTGGATGAAGCTTAATTGCTCTACCCTCAACAAGTACGGGCTCAAATGCCTGAATACCGAGTCTGTGAAGTGTGGGAGCACGGTTGAGCATTACAGGGTGATCCTTAATTACAACCTCCAATGCGTCCCAAACCTCGCTTCTGTTTGCCTTTTCTACCATCTTACGAGCCTGCTTGATGTTTGAAGCAACTCCTGTTTCAACAAGGCGCTTCATAACAAACGGCTTGAACAGCTCGATAGCCATTTCCTTAGGAAGACCGCACTGATACATCTTAAGCTCGGGACCTACTACGATAACCGAACGGCCGGAATAGTCAACACGCTTACCCAAAAGGTTTTGACGGAAACGTCCCTGCTTACCCTTAAGCATATCCGAAAGAGATTTAAGCGGACGGTTGTTTGGACCTGTTACAGGTCTGCCTCTACGACCGTTGTCGATAAGAGCGTCAACCGACTCCTGAAGCATTCTCTTTTCGTTTCTGATAATGATATCCGGTGCGTGAAGCTCCATCAATCTCTTAAGTCTGTTGTTTCTGTTGATTACTCGTCTGTACAAATCATTAAGGTCGGAGGTTGCGAATCTGCCGCCGTCAAGCTGTACCATAGGACGAATATCGGGAGGGATTACCGGAAGAACGTCAAGTATCATCCACTCAAGCTTGTTGCCGCTGTTTACGAAAGCGTCAACAACGTCAAGTCTCTTGAGAAGCTTTGTTCTCTTTTGTCCCGTTGCTGTTTCAAGCTCTGCGGCTAATTCGTCACGAAGCTCCTTGGCGTCGATTTCGGAGAGAAGCTCCTTGATAGCCTCTGCGCCCATACCTGCCTTAAAGTCGTCCTCGTATCTTTCACGCATATCCTGATACTCTTTTTCGGTAAGCGTCTGCTTCTTTTGAAGCGGAGTATCACCGGGGTCTGTTACGATATAAAGACCGAAGTACAGTACCTTTTCAAGATTTCTTTGGTTGATATCAAGCACCTGACCGATACGGCTCGGAATACCCTTGAAATACCAAATATGAGATACGGGAGCTGCAAGCTCGATGTGACCCATACGCTCACGACGAACCTTTGCACGTGTAATCTCTACTCCGCAACGCTCACAAACCTTGCCCTTATAACGAACTCTCTTATATTTGCCGCAATGACATTCCCAGTCCTTCATAGGACCGAAAATTCTTTCGCAGAATAAACCGCCGATTTCAGGCTTGAGAGTTCTGTAATTTATTGTTTCGGGCTTTGTTACCTCGCCGTATGACCATGAACGAATAGCCTCAGGCGAAGCAAGACCGATTTTTATTGAACTGAATTCATTTGTTGAATTATTATCCATATACGGAAGCACTCCTTTTCTTTTATTAATTGAAAGTTAATCAAAATCGTGTTGAAGACAATTATTCAAAATCATCGTAATCGTCGTCATAAGCATCGTCGTCCGATGCAAACAAATCAACATCGTCATCCTGATTTGCTTCCTTTATTTCGTCGCCGTTTTCATCAAGGAAACCGTAGCCCTCTTGATTATCAAAATCGTTTACCTCTGTAAACGCCTTATCGTCGCTGACAGTAGGAATACCGTCATCATCAAGATCCTGCTTAAGAATAACCTCTTCGCCCGACTCGTTATAAAGTCTTGTATCAAGACCGAGAGCCTGCAATTCCTTAAACAATACCTTGAATGCTTCCGGAGTTCCTGCCGGCGGAATGTTCTCGCCTTTAACGATAGCTTCATAAGTCTTAACACGTCCTACAACGTCGTCGGACTTAACGGTAATGATTTCCTGAAGAGTGTAAGCGGCACCGTAAGCCTCGAGTGCCCAAACCTCCATCTCACCGAATCTCTGTCCGCCGAACTGTGCCTTACCACCAAGAGGCTGTTGAGTAACAAGGCTGTAAGGACCGGTTGAACGAGCGTGAATCTTATCATCAACAAGGTGATGGAGCTTAAGATAGTACATATAACCTACTGTTACACGGTTATCGAACTTTTCACCTGTTCTGCCGTCTGTAAGCTGAACCTTACCGTCATAAATCTTGTTGCCGTTTTCGTCAACATAGTAGCCGACGTCTGCAAGCTTAAGACATTCTCTGATATCATCCTCGTGAGCACCGTCAAATACAGGGGTCATCATCTTCCAGCCAAGAGCCATCGCCGCATAGCCGAGATGAACCTCAAGCACCTGACCGATGTTCATACGTGAAGGTACGCCGAGCGGATTAAGAACGATATCAAGCGGACGACCGTCCGGAAGGAACGGCATATCCTCCTGAGGAAGTACACGGGAAACAACGCCCTTGTTTCCGTGACGACCCGCCATCTTATCGCCGGCCTGAATCTTTCTCTTTTGTGCGATATAAACACGAACAACCTTGTTTACGCCTGCGTTAAGCTCGTCGTGGTTTGCTCTTGTGAACACCTTAACGTCAACAACGATACCGTATTCACCGTGAGGCACCTTCATAGAGGTATCTCTAACCTCTCTTGCCTTTTCACCGAAGATTGCACGAAGAAGTCTTTCCTCGCTTGTAAGCTCTGTTTCACCCTTTGGCGTAACCTTACCTACAAGAATATCGCCCGAACGAACCTCTGCGCCTATACGGATAATACCGTCCTCGTCCAAATCCTTAAGTGCGTCCTCGCCGACATTAGGAATATCTCTTGTGATTTCCTCTGCGCCGAGCTTTGTATCACGAGCTTCAATCTCGTGCTCAATAATGTGGATAGATGTGTAAACATCATCACGAACGATTTTTTCGTTAATGAGAACGGCGTCCTCGTAGTTATAGCCCTCCCAGGTCATAAAGCCGATAAGCGCATTCTTACCGATTGAGATTTCGCCGTTGCAGGTTGCAGGACCGTCTGCGATAACCTGTCCGTCCTCAACTGTTTGATGAAGCGAAACGATTGGTCTTTGGTTGATGCAGGTTCCCTGGTTAGAGCCGGAGAACTTGATAAGCTCGTATTTATCGATTTCGCCGTTTTTGGTTTTAATCTCGATTGTTTTTGCATCAAGAGCGACAACCTCGCCGCCTCTCTTTGCTATTACGACAACGCCTGAGTCGTACGCTGCCTTATATTCCATACCTGTTCCTACAACCGGAGCCTCTGTTTTAAGGAGCGGTACTGCCTGACGCTGCATGTTCGCACCCATAAGAGCACGGTTTGCGTCGTCGTTTTCAAGGAACGGAATCATTGCCGTTGCAACAGATACTACCATCTTCGGAGATACGTCCATATAGTCAACCTTTTCGGGAGCGACTGTAAGGAATTCGTCCTTGCAACGACAGGTAACTCTTGAATTAGCAAATCTGCCCTCTGCGTCGAGCGGCTCGTTTGCCTGTGCAACTACGAAGTTATCCTCCATATCGGCTGTCATATAAACAACCTCGTCGGTAACTACGCCTGTCTGCTTGTCTACCTTACGGTAAGGTGCTTCGATAAAGCCGTATTCGTTAAGTCGGCTGTAGCAAGCCAAATATGAAATCAAACCGATGTTCGGACCTTCAGGCGTTTCGATAGGACACATACGACCATAGTGGGTATAGTGTACGTCACGAACCTCGAAGCCTGCACGGTCTCTCGAAAGACCGCCCGGACCGAGTGCAGAAAGTCTTCTCTTATGAGTAAGCTCTGCAAGCGGATTGTTCTGGTCCATAAACTGCGATAGCGGTGATGAACCGAAGAACTCACGAATTGCAGCGTTTACCGGTCTTGTATTGATTATTGCCTGTGGAGTGATTGCGTCTGCGTCATCCTGCGACTGAACGTTCATTCTCTCCTTGATTACTCTTTCCATACGTGTAAAGCCGATACGGAACTGATTTTGGAGAAGCTCACCGACTGCACGGATACGACGGTTGCCGAGGTGGTCGATATCGTCGGTCTTGCCAACGCCGTTTGCAAGGTTGAGCAAATATGCAACAGAAGCAAAAATATCGTCTACGATAATGTGGTTAGGAATAAGGTCATCACGGCGAAGCTTAATCTCAGCCTCAAGAGCCTCTTGGTCGTCGCCGACCTTTTCCATAATTTCGCTAAGTACACGGTAGGAAACCTTTTCGTTTATGCCGAGTGCTTTTTTGTCAACATTTACATAGCAGTCAATGTCAACCATTCCGTTGCCGAGAACCTT
>CAMFQI010000166.1 GCA_945980015.1 uncultured Eubacterium sp.
GGAGTGCCCTGTTCAAGTATTTTGCCTTCGTCCATAAATATTACTCTTGTGCCGACTTCCTTTGCAAATCCCATTTCGTGAGTAACGACAACCATCGTCATTCCCTTGTGTGCAAGATCCTTCATAACCTGCAAAACCTCGCCTACCATTTCCGGGTCAAGCGCCGAGGTCGGCTCGTCGAAAAGCATAACCTCAGGCTCCATACAAAGTGCACGAACTATAGCAACTCTTTGCTTTTGACCGCCTGAAAGCTGACTCGGATAAGCCTGCGCTCTGTCCTCGAGACCGACGGTTTTGAGCAGCTCCATTGCCTTTGCCTCAGCTTCTTCCTTTGATTTTTTGAGGAGCTTCATAGGGGCAATAGTCATATTCTTGATTATGTTCATATTGTTGAAAAGATTGAAGTGCTGGAACACCATGCCCATTTTTTGTCTGTGGGCGTTGATATTAAGCTTTGGGTCAGTCAAATCTTCACCGTCAAACATAATATGACCTTCTGTCGGAATTTCGAGAAGATTAAGGCTTCTGAGGAAGGTTGATTTACCTGAGCCTGACGGTCCGATGATAACAACAACCTCGCCCTTGTCAATTTCTACGCTGAGCCCGTCGAGTGCTTTTACTTTACCGCCGGCATAGTGCTTTTTTAGATTTTTTACATCAATAACTACATTATCGTTCACTGCGACGAAGCCTCCTTTCGAAGATTGAGAATACATTAGTAAGCAGTAATACAGTTGCAAAATAAATCAATGCAACGGCAATTAAAGGCATAAATGCTTCAAATGTTCTTCCGCGAATTAAGTCGCCTGCCTTTGTTAAGTCCATAATTCCAACATAGCCTGCAACTGATGTTTCTTTCAAAAGGGCGATAATCTCGTTTAGAAGTGTCGGCAATACTGCTTTGATTGTTTGCGGAATAACAATGTGCATCATAGTTTGAACATAGTTGAAGCCGAGTGAACGACCTGCTTCGAACTGTCCTTCGTCGATAGACATAATTCCGCCTCTGAAAATCTCTGCAACATAAGCGGCAGAGTTAAAGCCGAATGCGACAATTGCTATGATTACACCATTCTTTTGTGTAACCAAAATTACGAAATACCATATCATAAGCTGAACTACAACCGGTATTCCTCGAATTAGGGTGATGTATGCTTTACAGATTGCATTTGCAATTTTTAGAAGTGTGTATCCTAAGCCGCCTCTGAGCTTGAGTGATTCCTCATTCTTGTCATAAGACGAACGAATTGTTGCAAGAATAACACCGAAAACAAAACCGATTAATACAGCAAAAACAGTAATAATTAAGGTTTTGCCCAAACCCTCGAGCAACCATTTCCAATAGCCGTTGTCAACAAAGCAACGCATAAATTTTTCGCATACACTGTTGAACCATTCCGCCATTTAAGTCAACTCCTTTCAATAGCAGAAAGAAAAGGCGATAGAACTGTCGCCTTTTCATTATTTTTTAGTAACTTATTTTACTTAGCAGGGATGTACTTGTCAACGATTTGCTGAATTGTACCGTCTGCTGTAAGCTCTTCAAGTGCTGCGTTAATCTTGTTAAGAAGCTCTTCGTTATCCTTAGAGATTGCGATAGCATATTCTTCTTCTACCCAAGCACCGTCAAGAATTGTAAGACCTTCGTTTGCTTCAACGAAACTCTTTGCAGGTTCGTTGTCGATGATAACAGCCTGAACCTTGTCTGCTTTGAGAGCTTCAATTGCTTCTGCACCTGTCTTGTAACGGATAACATTTTCTTCACCGTAGCCGCCGTTTTCTGCTGTATCGGAAGCGTAGATGTCGCCTGTTGTATCCTGCTGAACACCGTACTTCATTGAGCCGTCGCCTTTAAGGTCGTCGAGCGATTTGATTGCTGAGCCTTCCTTAACGATAACAACTTGCTTTGCCTTTGCGTATGTGTTTGTGAAGTTTACTGATTGCTTTCTTTCGTCAGTAACTGTCATACCTGCCATACCAATATCGAACTTGCCTGTCTGAACGCCGCCAATGATTGAACCGAATTCAACATCCTGGATTTCAAGCTTCAAGCCAAGCTTTTCAGCAATCTTGCCTGCGATTTCAACATCAATACCTGCAAAGTCGTCGCCGTCCTTATATTCGTAAGGAGGGAATGTTGCGTTTGTAGCCATAACCAAAACGCCTTCGTTTGCTGTTATTGATTTTGTTTCTTCCTTTGAGCCTGAGCAAGCAACAAATGTTACTGCTACAATTGCAACAGCAAGAACTGCTGCAAGGATTTTTTTGATGTTTTTCATTTTTTTATCTCCTTTAATATTAGCATCTTCGTGCCTTTGATGTGCTAACCTTACCACATTATGAATATTTTTGCAACATTTATGCATAAAAAGAATAAATATACATTAAATATACGCAAAATGATAGATTTATACATCATCCTATATTTATACCTATTATATACGGTGAAAAAGTCTTGGATGTATATTCGGCATATTAAAAAATTTCAAACTTTTTTCAATTAACACTTTACAACGCTAAACAAATAAAGTATAATAGGCGTATCAATAATTACAATGAAAGAGGTAATGATTATGAAATCACTCAAAAAGATTATTGCGGTTGTTCTTTGTGTGCTTGTTGTTTGTTTAGGCTTTGCGGCTTGCTCAAACTCAGGAAAAGCAGATAAGACAGACAGCGAAAAAATTGTAGAAAAAGGCGAGCTTGTAGTAGGTATTACGGATTTTGCTCCTATGGACTACAAGGATGAAAACGGAAATTGGATTGGCTTTGATGCTGATTTGGCAACAAAGACTGCCGAAAAGCTCGGTGTTAAGGTTAAGTTCGTCGAAATCGACTGGGACAACAAGTTCCTTGAGCTTGAAACCGGCTCAATCGACTGCATCTGGAACGGTATGACAATTACAGATGAGGTTAAGAACAATTCGTCCGTAACAAACGCTTATGCTATGAATCAGCAAGTCGTTGTTACAAAGGCTGAGCTTGCTCAAACACTCAAGACAGTTGACGATTTGAAGAGCCTTACATTCGCAGTTGAAAACGGCTCCGCAGGTCAGGGCGCCGCAACAGATAACGGTCTTAATGCAACAGCCGTAAATACACAGTCCGACGCACTTTTAGAGGTTGCTTCGGGTTCTGTTGACGCTTGCATTATCGACTCTACTATGGCAAACGCTATGACAGGCGAGGGCACAGACTATGCAAACCTTAAGTCAAGCGTAGTTCTCGTTGACGAGCAGTACGGTATCAGCTTCCGCAAGGGCTCGGATATGACAGAAAAAATGAACGCATTTTTGAAGGAATTTACCGAAGACGGCACTATGAAGGAGCTGTCGGAGAAGTACAGCGTTCAGATTGCTCAATAATCTGTATTGAAATTTAATTACGGGAGGCTGTTGCTTAAAAAAGTGACAGCCTCATTATGTCGTATGGGAGAATTGGTTTTTTATGTTTTGGACAGTAACACTTGAGTTGCTCAAGGGCTTTTTGGAAACGCTGAAGATATTTGCGCTCACGCTTGCCTTTGCGCTGCCGCTCGGACTTGTGCTGAGCTTTTTCTCAATGTCAAAATTCAAGCCGCTGAAATTCATAACGAAGATTTTTATTTGGATAATTCGAGGAACACCGCTTATGCTTCAGCTTATTATCGTGTATTACGGTCCCGGTCTTATTTTCGGTTGGGATTTGATGGAGCGCTTTAATGCGGTGCTTGTCGCATTTGTAATCAACTATTCGTGCTATTTCAGTGAAATTTATCGAGGCGGCATTGAGTCGATACCTAAGGGTCAGCAAGAAGCGGGCTTAGTTCTCGGTATGAGCAAGGCGCAGATTTTCTTCAAGGTTACGCTTTTGCAGGTTATTAAGCGAATTGTTCCGCCTATGAGCAATGAGATTATTACGCTTGTAAAGGATACGTCTCTTGCGAGAATTATTGCGGTTTACGAAATTATTTTTATGGGACAGAGCTTCATTAAATCGGCAGGTCTTATTTGGCCTCTGTTCTACACGGCGGTATTCTATCTTGCCTTTTGCGGATTGCTTACGCTTATTTTCCGTTGGGCAGAGAAGAAGATGTCGTATTTTGAGTAGGGGGGTGTGACGGATATGGCTTTGCTTGAGGTAAAGGGAATTAAAAAATCCTTTGGAAA
>CAMFQI010000167.1 GCA_945980015.1 uncultured Eubacterium sp.
TTAATTGTCAAAGCAATTATACATTTCCTCGGTGACGGTTATAGCTTTAAGCTAAATATTTGGGCGCTCTTGCTTTCGGTTCTTTTCTGCAATGGAAGTGTTATGCTTTCTGCATTAATTCCTCTTACTTCTGCTTCAAGAATAACTCCGATGCAGGCAATAAGAAATATTGAAAACACAAGACGGCTCAATAAAAAGCGAATAAAAACAAAGAAAACCTTTGATGTTTCAAAGCTGATTGCAAAGCGAAGCCTAACCTTCAGTAAGGGTAAGCAGATAACAGTCAGCATTATACTGATTATTTCCATAGTTGCAGGCGGCTTTGCGTTTTCTTGGTATTCGTACAGCGTAGACAATTACTATTCTCTTGATAGTGATTATATCTTGAGTTTAAGCTCGTGGACCTCTCATTCGGGCGTGAATTTCAAAAGCGACAATGTTGGCTTTTCCGAGAATGATAAGCAAACTGTTATGAATAACGAGTATATCGGCGAATGTACCGGATACAAAGAGGGAAGAGTAAATCTGCTTGTACCGTCGGATACTTCAGATTATAGAAAGCTCGTTTCCGATAATTATCATTTTGACTATGATGATTACGCAGAGGAAGATGTAAATGAAACGAATTACAGACAGGCTTTGTTTTCCGAAAAAAATAACTACAACAGCGTTGAAGCGGAAAAAATGAATTCTCTGTTTAATGTCAGCGATTATATTACAACGGAGCTTTTATCCTATGACGAGCAGTATTTGAACAGCTTGAAGCAGTATGTATATGACGGAAAAATTGATATCGAAAAAATTAATTCCGGTGAAGAAATAATACTTTACGCACCGAGTAAGGTGGGTATGTATTATGATGATAGTAAATACGGCGGATTAAGAACGGCGTATAACGAGTATGTCGACAAAGAAAACTGCTTTTTTACGGATACCTGCGATTTTCACGCAGGAGATGAAATGGAAATAGGCGTAATTATTGCCGACGAGCCGACAGACTCCGAGGGCTACAACATATATAATTCCATATATCCCGATAACGCCGAGGTAATAAAGAAAAAGGTAAAAATCGGCGCAATAGTAAACGGCGATGATTTTCTGGGCGGTGCTCGTTTAACGGTGCTTACCTCCCATAATGTTATTAATTCAATCATTCCGAACATTAAGTATAAGGAGCTTAATTGTAATCTTAATACAGAGTGTACCGAAGAGGTTTATAAAGCGGTTGTCGACGATTTGAAAGAAATTACTTCAAATGTTGAGCAGGGCGCCTACACCTCTAACTTCGGCTATGCACAGTCGCAAAGAGAAGAGGCGAACAAAACCGTTATCGTTATGCTTTCGGTTATTGTCCTGTTGTTTGTTATTTCGATTTCGATAATAAATAATACAATCAGCGCAGATATAAGAAACAGTAAGCAGAAAATCGGAACGCTTCGTGCAGTCGGCGCCGACGAAAGAGAGCTTGTAAAAACCTATATTTATCAGCTTTTGTCAATGCTTATGTGGGGCGTCGGTATAGGACTTTGTACCTTTGGTATTGGCTATCTTGTCCTTTCGATTATCTCAAAAATCAAAGCCTCAACGCTTGAGATGTATTTTAATCCTCTTGTTGCAATAGCCTTTACTGTTTGCGCAGTTGTTATTTGCTCGCTCAACCTTTGGCTGAAAATAAGAAAGGAAACAAAAAACAGCGTTGTCGAAAACATCCGAGAACTATAATGGCTCCCTTGTCCCCACCCACAATTAAGGCTCCCCTTGTTATGTCATCAAGGGGAGCTGTCACGAAGTGACTGAGGGGATAAAAGGTAGATTCTTAACAAGAAAGGCAAAAAATGAAAAAGCATTTAACCGTAAACGATATTGCTTTGGGTAATTTGAAGCAACGCAAAAAGCAATATACAATAATGATTATCGGTATCATTCTTGCTATGATATTTTCGTCAAGCGTAACATTCTTTATGTTTAGTGCAAACGAAACGAAGGTTGAAGAATATAGGCAAAAATACGGTAATCAAAATAGCATTATATACTCCGAAAGCCTTACCGCCGAGCAGTATAACGAAGCTTACGAAAACGGCTATATCAACGGCTACGGTCTTTGCCATACTATAGGCTACGCTTATTCAAGCGAGGACGAAAAGCATTTAGGCTCAAGCGTTTCGTGGCTTGACGATAAGGCAAAGGAGCTTTCCTATATGTCGCTCGTTGACGGCGAATATCCGAAAGGCGAAAACGAAATAGCAGTAGAAAAAAACGCACTTGTTCGCTTGGGCTATCGCAATGCACAGATAGGCGACATAATAACGCTTACATTAGATGTTCAAAATTCATCGAGCTACCTAAAGCCTGTTGAAAAATCATATAAGCTTGTCGGTATTCTTAACGATAAAAAGAGCAATCTTTCGTATGTATCGACTGAAAAAGACGATTACGACACTCTTATTCCTGCCGTTTTTGTTGCGGATAATACAAAAGCCGAGCTCGGCGGCAGGGAAAAGGTGAGTGCGTATATTGAGAATTTTGACAGCAATAAAGATGAGCAGGCGTTTTATGAGTATCTTAATGAAGTCGCTCACGATTATGAGTCCAACAGTATGAGCTATAGATATAATATCGTTGGCGTAAGCTCGCTTGGTTATTTATTTGCCGGAGGAGATTATCTGTTTTATGTTCTCATCGTTTTGATTTTTGCCTGCTGCGTTGCAATAGTAAACTCATTTAATACGAATCTCAAGGAACGAAGAAAGCAAATCGGTATGCTTCGTGCGGTCGGCGCAACAAGACGGCAGATAATAAAAATTTACGGCAGGGAAGCGCTGATTATAACGCTTCTTTGCGTACCAGTAAGCCTTGCAATTTCCTATGGTATCGTCCGTGTGCTAATCGGTATTCTAAACGAAAACGCAAAGATAACGCACAGTATTTACGCCCTGCTTGCAGGTGCGGTGCTCAATTTAGCTGTCGTTATGCTGTCGGCTTTTGTTCCCTTGATGGTCGCATCAAAAACCTCTCCTATGCAGGCAATCAGGAATACAAGAAATTTAAGCAAGGCTCGTGTAAAAAAGGTGAAAACAAAAAGGAGCTTCAACCCCGCATTTCATATTGCAAAGCGAAATTTGAAGCTTTATAGCTCAGGCAAGATAGCAGTCAGCGTACTTCTTTGTGCAACCATTCTTTTTTCCTGCGTCGGTTTTTCGCTGATAAAATCGGTTGACGAATATATCACTAAATTGCCGTATGATTATGTTCTTGAGCTCTATAACGGTGGCGGTGCAACGCAAGCCGATTATCTTGCAATTTCCGACCTGCCTTATTTCTCGTCGATAAGCGCACAAAAGACAAAGGACTGTTATCTTGAATTTGGAGAAATTAACGACTTTTTCAGGGTTATGTCGGGTGATGATTTCTTTATAAACGACAATGATCAGATACCTTCGTCAATCGAGGAGCTTGCCGATAATGTAAAAAATAAACAACCCGATAAGTATTATTATGAAAACAAAAATTCAATGATGGTCGAAAACGATATTTTGCATACCGAGGCAATCGGCTGCAGTACAGATACCGTAAATAAGCTGATAAAGTCGTCAAATCTTGATATTGATATTCAAAAATTAAATTCCGGTGAGGAGGTAATTTTGGTTGCGCCCCAAAAGGCTGAATTTGTCGCAAGGGTATATAAAAACGGTATGGGTAGCACGGTAAATTGTGACGAAAAGGTCGGCAAAAAGGACTTTGGCTATACCTCGATTTTGACTGCCGAGTGTCCGTTTGAGGTCGGAGACGAGATTAGCTTTGACTTTACAGAGTATGAATATAATTCAGAGCTTGGCTATGACGAGGTATCGGGTGCAAAAAGAAAAACCGCAAAAATTTCGGCTATCGTAAGCCCAAAGCTTCTTGATGAATGTGATATCGGTATGTATAATTCATTCGGAATTTTGACCACTGTTGACGGAATTGATAAAATCTATCCCGGTCTTAATTATAGCAGGCTTTATATGTATACCGATATGGAGCTTGACGATGAAACCGACGCCGAGATTATGGATGAGCTTGATAGCTACGCAGTAAAATACAACGCCTACGCAGCCTCGAATTATTCTTATAATCAGTCGCAGAGAAAGAACTATTACGC
>CAMFQI010000168.1 GCA_945980015.1 uncultured Eubacterium sp.
AGTGCATTAACACCCTGTGCAAAATGAATATCATCAAATGTTAAATCAACATTGTACCAATATCCGTCGATTTTTACACTGTTCCATGCGTGCTGCATCTCACTTGAAACAACATATTTACAGTCGATACCGAGTCTTTGCATTATTGCCGAATAAGCAAGAGTGTATCCTGCGCATACAACATAACCGTCATAAAACAATCCGTAAGCGGAGTGATACGATTCCCTATCGTCAGTTGATACATTATTTATAACGGGATATGTAGCAAGGTTCATAATATAATCATGAATTACAAGTGCCTTTTGAGCATCGTTCATTGAGGAATCAACCTGTCTTAATGCCTTTTGTATTCCCTTTTCAAAAATAACCTTTGCCTGAGGAATTTCTGTTTGAGTAAGTGCATAGCTCGGAGTTATGGTTACAATCTTGCCTGAGGAAGGAATATAGGTGTATCCAAACGAGCTTGAAACATAGAATAGTTCAGGATTGTCATTTATTACGTTAGAATAAATTGATTGAAAATCCGAAACAGCTATTCCATAAGATTGCACGCTGAATGATTCTTGATGACTGTAAAGATTTTCGTAAATGAACGATTCAACGGTTGAAGCCGTTTTTGCAGTTACAGAAAGGGTTTGGGCGGAATAATCGCTTATTGAAAAGCTGCCTGCCTGTAATAGCTCAACCTCGGTATTATCCGTTTTTGAGAATGCAAAAACAGAAAACGGAGTGAATACGGTCATAGAAATTATCACACAACATAGTATAGCGTAAATTCTTTTCATAAGCCATTCTCCTTGCCAAATTTTTCTTTGTACCTACATTATATAAAAAACGCACCTACTCGTCAATAGCAGTGCGTTTTTTGTTATTAATTGTTTATTATACTGCGTGAATTTTGTTTACAATATCGTCGTGCTTGCCGTCAAGAGAATATTTTTTATCTCTTCTGCTTTCAAAGAACTTAATAGCAACCTGACCGAACTGAGCATAAGAAAGAACGTCCTCCTCCTGCTCATAAAACTCCTGAATTTCCGATTTGAACTGTTCAACGGTATCAGTTAAAAGATCTGCCGGACGGCAATCAATTATATCATCGTCACCGACAATCTTCTTTCTGAATTCAGGGTCAATTTCGCATGGAGTTGCACCGTATTTTCCGGCAACCATATCCTTAAATTCCTTAGTTACCATCTTGTATCTCTCGCCCATAATAACGTTAAATACGGCTTGAGTACCGACAATTTGAGAGGTTGGCGTAACAAGAGGAGGATAACCTGAGTCCTTACGAACTCGAGGAACCTCAGCCAAAACCTCTTCAAGCTTATCCTCCTTACCTGCCTGCTTGAGCTGACTGTTGAGGTTAGAAAGCATTCCGCCGGGAACCTGATATAATAATGTGTTTGCGTCAACGCCGAGCATCTTGGGATCAAGCAAACCGCTTTCAAGATATTTTTGACGAAGAGGCGCAAAGAAATCTCTGATTTCGCTAAGTGCTTTTAGGTCAAGTCCGGTGTCGAACTCAGTTCCCTTCAAAGCGGCAACCATTGATTCTGTTGCTGCGTGAGAGGTTCCCATTGCAAGAGGTGACATTGCAGTATCGATAACATCAACTCCCGCTTCAATACCTTTAAGAAGTACCATTGAAGCAAGTCCCGATGTATAATGAGTATGAAGCTGAATAGGAATATTAACAGTTTCCTTAAGCGCCTTTACCAAGTCATAGGTTCCGTATGGCGTAAGCAAGCCTGCCATATCCTTTATGCAGATAGAAGCCGCACCGACATTTTCAAGTTGCTTTGCATAATTGCAATAATACTGTGTATCAAACACAGGACCTGTTGTATACGAAATCGCCGCTTGAACGTGACCTCCGTATTTGTTAGCGGCATTAATAGCGGTTTCAAGGTTCCTAACGTCGTTAAGTGCGTCAAAAATTCTCAAAATATCAATACCGTTATCAATGCTCTTCTTTACAAAGTAATCAACTATCTCATCACTGTAATGACGATAGCCGAGCATATTTTGTCCTCTGAAAAGCATTTGAAGCTTTGTATTAGGACATTTTTTGCGAATTGTTCTTAATCTTTCCCACGGATCCTCATTTAAGAATCTGAGACAACTGTCAAATGTTGCGCCGCCCCAACATTCAAGAGAGTGAAATCCGATTTTGTCCATCTTGTCGAGTATATCGACAAACTCCTCCGTTCTCATTCTTGTTGCAATTAACGACTGATGAGCGTCACGAAGGACAGTTTCAGTAATTCCGACCTTTGCCATTATTTTCACCCGTTTTCGTTAGTTTAATGTAATGATTGTCTGACCTGCTTCAACAGTATCGCCCTTGTTGACATTAACAGAAGCAACTGTACCGTCCTGAGGAGCAACAATTTCGTTTTCCATCTTCATCGCTTCAAGAATAACCAATACATCTCCTGCCTTTACGCTTGCGCCGTTTGATACCTTAATGTCAAGAATATTACCCGGCATTGGAGCGTCGACCTTAACTGAACCGGCAGATGCAGGTGCGGCAGGCTTTGCGGGAGCTGCCTGAGGTGCCGGCGCAGGTGCGCTTACAGGAGCCTGCTGAACAGGTGCGGTAGATGTACCCTCTTCAACCGTAACATTATAAGCGGTTCCGTTTACTGTAATTGTATAATTTTTCATATATTTGTCCTCCGTTATTTTACGCTGTGTTTTCTTGGAATTGTTGTTTCTCTCTTATTAATTATAATACCGAGATATTCACAAATCTTTGCTCTTGTTTCTTCAGGTGTAAATACATCATCAACTGCACCGCAAGCAGCAGCGGAATAAACAGAGCCGATTGTGTTTTTATATTCAGCTTCAAGAAGCTCTCTGTCCTCACCGTTTGCAAGTCTTTCGTTAAACAGAAATGCAACGGCACCCTCAACATCAAGAGGTGAAGCAACCGCATTTTCCCATGCGAGAGTAAAGTCCGCATTAGCACCTTTACCTGCAAGAGTAATGTATGCGCTTCCGACTGACTGCGAAGTAATGAGGCTGATTTTCGGACAAGTTGCAGTCGCATATGCACTCGTCAGCTTTGTTAATGCAACGAGCATTTGAGCTTCATTGTTTTTCTTAAGACCGTCAGCATTAGCAATTGTTATAATCGGGATATTGAAAGCATCGCAGAGCTTTATGAAGCCTTCTGCCTTGTAGCAGCATGCAGGACAAAGCGCCTCGCCCTTAAATGCAACAATACCTGTTGTACATCCTTGAATACAGCTCAAAGCAGTTATTACATTTTCGGCATAATCCTTCTTAAGTTCAACGCTTATATCGTCGTCAGTAATTGACGCAATAATATCCTGCAATGAAGAAGAATCATTTGCAACAACACTTGGTTGATTACATTCAGCTGAAAATCCAACTCCTTGAAGATTGTTCTGCGGAAGAAGTGCAACAAGCTTTTTAACCTCATTAACGGCAGTATCAAAGCTATCGGCAACTATATCAACCGCTCCCTGATATGCAGTTTGCTCAACAGTAACATCACTTGGAGCAGTAACATAAAAATCACTGTCATTTACTGCCACAACAACATCCGACATATTCGCCATTAATGTACTTGTTCCGAGACAAGCTCCGTTAATTATTGAAATTTGAGGTATTACGCCTGAAATTTCTGTAGCTGCCTTAACAATTTCACCGTAAGCATTAAGCACCTCAAAGCCCTCTGTAAGCATAACTCCGTTGGAATCATAAATGCCGATTACGGGACAACCTGTTTTTTTTGCAAGGGAATAAACCTTTTTTATCTTTGTGCATTGAGCAACAGTTATTGCACCGCCGTTAACATCGGAATTTTGTGCAAAAGCATAGCATTGAACATCATTTATGCAACCAAAACCGGCTACAACCTCAGTATCACCCTTTGCGCCCTTTGCATAAGAATCAATTTGAGTAAATACACCGTCGTCAAACAGAGCCGCAAGTCTGCTGACAGCGTCAATCTTTGCGGATTTATCCATTAAATATCCTCCTTTTATAGTTAAAGAATAACCTGAAATTAAAATACTCCAAATTATGCTATTATAGATTTTAACATTATTTTACTTC
>CAMFQI010000169.1 GCA_945980015.1 uncultured Eubacterium sp.
AATATAAACGGAGGGAAAAATATGAGAATAATTGATTTACTCAAACCGAACGCAATCGAATTGAATGCTTCGGTACAAACAAAGGACGAGGCGATAGATAAATTAGTGTCGCTTCACACACAGGCAGGCAATCTTAATGATGCCGAAGCCTACAAGCAGGCAATCTACACACGTGAAGCACAGGGCACAACCGCTATCGGAGAGGGAATTGCCGTTCCTCACGCAAAAAGCGACAGCGTAAAAACGCCCGGTTTGAGTGCTATTACCGTTGCAAACGGCGTTGATTATAACGCACCTGACGGTAAAAACAGCGATATTCTGTTTATGATTGCCGCAACCATGGACGGAGATTTGCATTTGGAAATCCTTTCCCGCCTTATGGTTATGCTTATGGAGGGCGAATTTTGTAATTCACTTCGTAATGCAAAAACAGTTGATGAATTTCTCGAAATAATCGACAAAAAGGAAAGCGAAAAGTATCCCGATGAAGTAAAGCAAGCATCTCAGCAAAAGCAGGGCTACAAGATTTTAGCCGTAACCGCTTGCCCGACAGGTATTGCTCATACCTACATGGCTGCCGAAGCACTTGAAAAAGCGGCTGAAAAAATGGGCTTCTCACTTAAAGCAGAAACAAACGGCTCCGGCGGTGCAAAAAATGTTTTGACAAAATCGGAAATTGCCGAATGTGACGGTATTATCATTGCCGCAGATAAGAATGTTGAAATGGCACGCTTTGACGGTAAGCCTGTTGTAAAAACCTCTGTATCAAACGGAATTAATAAACCTGAGGAGCTTATCCAAAGAATACTTGACGGCAAGGCTCCTGTTTATCACGAGCAGGGCGGTTCAACTGCCTCATCTGATGATGATTTAGAAAAGGAAGGCTTTGGTCATAAGGTATATAAGCATCTTATGAACGGCGTATCCCATATGCTTCCGTTCGTTGTCGGCGGCGGTGTTCTTATTGCACTTGGCTTCCTTATTGATACTCTTTTAGGCAACGCAGTAATGCCTGACGGCTCAGCAAACGGTTCATTCGGATTTACAAGCTTTGCCGCTTCCGTTCCGTTCTGGATTGGTAAGATTGCATTTGGATTTATGCTTCCTATTCTTTCGGGATATATTGCTCAGTCAATAGCAGACAGACCCGGCTTGCTTCCCGGTATGCTCGGCGGTATGATTGCCGCAAACGGCTATACCTTTAATTCGATGTTTGAAAATCAAAATATGGTCGGCGACGGCTCGGCTGTTTCGGGATTTTTGGGCGCATTGTTTGCAGGCTTTGCCGCAGGCTTAATCGTAAACGGACTTAAAAAGGTATTCGCTTGGTTGCCAAAGGCAATGGACGGTATTAAGCCGGTATTCCTTTATCCGCTTTTCGGTACAATTCTTGTCGGCGCTTTGATGTGCTTGCTCAACCCGATTATCGGTACAGTGAATACTGCCGTATCAAATATGCTTTCATCACTCGGTGAAACAAGCCAGATTCTCCTTTCAATAGTGTTGGCCGCTATGATGGCAACTGATATGGGCGGTCCTTTCAATAAAGCCGCTTATGTATTTGGAACTGCCGCTATTGCCGACGGAAACACATGGATTATGGCTGCTGTTATGATTGGCGGTATGGTGCCTCCTATTGCAATCGCTCTTTCAACCACCTTCGCAAAGAAAAAGTGGACCGAGGAGGAAAGAAAGAACGGACCTGTAAACTATCTTATGGGACTTTGCTTCATTACAGAGGGCGCAATTCCTTACGCTGCCTCTGACCCGCTTCGTGTAATTCCGTCATGTATGGTAGGCTCAGCAGTTGCCGGTGCACTTACAGCACTCTTTAATGTAACATGTCCTGCACCTCACGGTGGTATATTCACATTCGTTGTTTGCGAGCATCCGCTTCTTTATATCGTAGCACTTTTAGCAGGCTCAGTTGTCGGTGCGTTAATGCTGACATTACTCAAAAAAGACAAAACAACAGTAAAATAAAAAACATTTTCAACACAGAGAGGAAAAATATTATGGTATCAAAGGAATTTACAATCAAGAACAAAATGGGCTTTCATATGAGACCGGCAAATGTTTTTGTAACGGAAATGACGAAGTTTGCATCGGATATTAATATCATTTTCAACGGCAAAACAATAAACGGCAAAAGCATTATGAACATTATGGCTGCTTGTATTAAATGCGGCAGTACAATAACGGTTGAATGTAGCGGCGCAGACGAAAACGAAATGCTCAATGCGGCTTCAACACTTATAGAAGACGGCTTCGGCGAAGAATAATACAGTTAAAGGGGTATTCCTATGTTAAAGGGTATAGGCTCCTCCGGTGGCTACGGAATAGGAAAAGCAGTAATCATAAGGGATTGCTCGCTTGATTATAAATCGGTAAAGTATACCACCGCAGATGAGGAAAAATTAAGGCTTCACAGCGCAGTTGAACGCTTTGAGCAGGAAACGAAGAGCCTTGTTGAAGACTTAAAGGAAAATGCCGGCGAAAAGGAAGCGGAAATACTTGAGGGACATCTTATGATGCTTCAGGACCCGTTTATGCTTTCTCAAATGGAGGAGAGCATAGAAGCAGGCAACGTCGCCGAAGCATCGGTTGACTCTGTATGCACGATGTTTATTGATATGTTCTCATCGGTTGACGATGAGCTAACACGTCAGCGTGCGAGCGACGTCAAGGACATTAAGGACAGTCTGCTTGAAATACTGCTCGGAGTAGAAAAGACGGATATTTCAGGTGTTGCCGAAAACAGTATTCTTATTGCAAAGGATTTTACTCCGTCAATGACCTCACGAATAAATGCAAAAAATGTTTGTGCGATTATAACGGAGGTTGGCGGTGTAACGAGCCACAGTGCAATTCTTGCAAGGGCTATGGGAATACCTGCCGTTATGTCGGTTGTAGGCGCAAGCGGGATTATTGCCGACGGCGAGGAGCTGATTGTTGACGGCTTTAAGGGTAAGATTATCACCAATCCGACGAATGACGAGCTTGCTTTGTACGAGAAAAAATACAATGAATTTTTGCAGGAAAAGGAAAGTCTTAACGAGTATTTCGGAAAGGCAACCGTTACAAAAAGCGGTGAAGTAAAAAAGGTTTACGGAAATATCGGCAGACCCGAGGATGTCCAAAACGTGCTTCAATCGTCGGGCGAGGGAATAGGACTTTTCAGAACGGAATTTCTCTTTATGGACAGGGACAGATGTCCTACCGAGGATGAACAGTTTGAGGCGTATTCAACGGTTGCACGTGCTATGAGCGACAAGGAGGTAATTATCCGAACTCTCGATATAGGCGGCGACAAGGCTATTGAATATCTCAATATCGAAAGGGAGGAAAATCCGTTTCTCGGTCACAGAGCAATTCGCTATTGTCTTGACAACACTGAGCTTTATAAGACTCAGCTCAAGGCAATACTGAGAGCAGGTCAGTTCGGTGATATAAAAATTATGCTTCCTCTTGTAACAACTCTTGATGAGGTAAGGCGTGCAAAGGCACTTATCGATGAGTGCTGCAAAGAGCTTGAAGAACAGGGCAAGAGATATAAAAGGGTACCGCTCGGCGTTATGATAGAAACTCCGTCGGCGGCACTCATCTCCGATTTGCTTGCTAAAGAGGTTGAGTTTTTCTCAATAGGCACTAACGACTTAACCGGCTACATTATGGCGGTTGACCGAGGAAACGCAAATGTAAGCTCGCTTTACGATGTGTTTCAACCGTCGGTGCTTCGTGCGATAGAAATGACAATCAAAAATGCAAAAGCCGCAGGTATAACCGTCGGTATGTGCGGAGAGGCCGCTGCCCACGTTGATTTAATACCGAAGCTTGTTGAATGGGGACTTGACGAATTCAGCGTTTCACCCTCGTCAATTCTTCAAACAAGAAAGTATATCTGCTCGTGTAAATAATCTACTGTCTAATTAACATATATTGCCGCAGAGAGAATTTTATTTGTTACTCTGCGGCACTTTTGCGTGATAAATTATGTTGACAAAGGAAAAAATTTTACTTATAATTTAGATAGTATTATAACTGTCTCTTATACACATCTCCGAGCCCACGAGAC
>CAMFQI010000170.1 GCA_945980015.1 uncultured Eubacterium sp.
GCAACAGAGAACATTGATGAAATAATAAAAATTATCAAATCTTTAGAGGAAAAGGGCTATGCTTATGCCGTAGACGGAGACGTTTATTACCGTACTCTAAAATTCAAGGGTTACGGCAAGCTTTCGCATCAGCCTATCGATGATTTGAAATCGGGTGCAAGAATAGCAGTCGGTGACAAAAAGGAGGACCCGTTGGATTTTGCACTGTGGAAAGCAGCAAAGGAGGGCGAGCCTTATTGGGACTCTCCTTGGGGAAAGGGAAGACCGGGCTGGCATATTGAGTGTTCTGCAATGAACAGAAAATATCTCGGCAACACCATTGATATTCACTGCGGCGGTCAGGATTTAATCTTCCCGCACCACGAAAATGAAATTGCGCAGTCTGAAGCAGCTAATGATGCTCCGTTTTCAAAATATTGGATGCATAACGGCTATATCAACGTTGACAATGTAAAAATGAGTAAGTCCCTTGGCAACTTCAAAACCGTTAGAGAAATTGCAGAGGTTTACGGCTACGAGGTAATAAGATACTTCCTCATTTCTTCACATTATCGTTCACCTATTAATTACAGTCTTGATATTATCGAGCAATGTAAATCAGCTCTTGAAAGACTTTATACCTGCCGTGACAGCCTTGATTTTGCAATAAAGAATGCAAGCAAGGACATTGATGACGATCAAGAAATATTAAATCTCATTAACTCAAGAAAGGAGCAGTTCATTAAGGCACTTGATGATGACCTTAATACTGCCGACGGTATTGCGGCAATCTTTGATTTGGTAAGCGATATTAACACAAAGATAATCAATAAAGAAGTTAGTGAGAATGTTTGCAAAGCCGCCGCTTCTATGTTTGATGAGCTTTGCGGCGTACTCGGTATCGTTTATAACAGAAAATCGAACGATATTGACGCTGAAATTCAGTCGCTTATCGATAAGCGTCAGCAAGCAAGAGCAAATAAGGATTGGGCGACAGCGGACGCTATTCGTGATGAATTAAAGGCAAAAGGAATTATTTTGAAGGATACACCGCAGGGCGTTACCTGGGTAAAGGAATAAACTATGGTTGACAGAGTAGAATTTAAGGACACAGAGGTTTCAAGGCTCGGCTTGGGTAATATGCGCCTTCCGTGTAAATCAATCGGTAAAATAAGTGCTCCTAATCTTATTGACTATAAAAAGTCGCAGGAAATTGTTGATATGGCATACGAAAACGGCGTAAATTATTTTGATACTGCGTATATGTATCACGCCGGAAAAAGTGAAAAATTCATCGGTCAGGCGCTGAAAAAATATCCCAGAGACACTTATTTTCTTGCTGATAAGCTTCCTATTTGGTTATGCAAATCTCCGAGTGATATGGAAAAAATCTTTAATAAGCAGCTTGAAAGAACAGGTATTGATCGTTTTGATTTTTACCTTTTACACTCACTTGATAAGAAAAATTTTGAAAAATGCGAAAAATACGGTGCTTATGATTTTCTACTTGAAAAGCAAAAGCAAGGGTTAATTAAAAATATCGGTTTTTCGTTTCACGGAACAATTGACGATTTGAGAGAAATTGTTGCAGCTCATCATTGGGATTTTGCTCAAATTCAAATGAATTATCTTGATTGGAAAAACCAAGATGCAAAAACGCAGTATGAGATATTAACCGAGGCAGGAATACCCGTAATTGTTATGGAGCCTGTCAGAGGAGGAAAGCTTGTAAATATTCCTCAGCAGGCACAGGATATTTTCAAAGCAAATAATCCCGAAAAGAGCATCGCTTCATGGGCAATAAGATTTGTCGGAAGCTTTGATAATGTCATTACGATACTCAGTGGTATGAATTCCTTGGAGCAAATGCAGGATAATCTTGACAGCTTAACTGATTTTAAGAAAATGAGTGATATTGAATTCAAGATTTGCCAAAATGTTTCAGACATAATTAACGAAAAGCAGATTATTCCCTGTACTGCTTGTGATTATTGCTCCGATTGTCCGAAAGGCGTTAAAATAAGCAGAATTTTTGACACATATAATAAATATAAAAATGAAACGGTGACACTTGAGGAATCAAAAAGGGAATATGAACAAATTGACATTAATCATACTCAATGTGTTAAATGCGGAAAATGTGCCGACCATTGTCCACAAAGCATTAATATTCCCGAACTTTTAAGCACAAGAATAAAAGAAACATTTGAGTAAACTAAAAAAACAGAGAGGAACAAAAAACCTCTCTGTTTTTAATTTATTTCAAGTTCGTTTAATACTTCACTAAGCCTTATTGCATTGTCGTTTTCATTAGAAAACATAGACTGTATATTTTTAATATTCCTTTTTCCACGCTTAAATACTGCATCAAACAGTCTGTTGAAATATGCAATGGGAAGCAAAATTTTATGCCGTCTTGCATAGGGATAAAACTTCATCAAATAATCCTTTGAAATAATAAACATTCCGAAAAAAGCCTTGATTGATGAAAGTCTTGACGGTTTTTCACTTAATTTTGAAGCGAGGCGAACAACACCTAAATTTCCGTTTGAAAATCCGAATACACCGCCGGAAATAATCGTATCAAGCAGTTTGTTTTCTATATCCTCATCAATTTTGTAATCAAGCGGAATATCAAGCTTGAACAATTTTTTGCATAGTGACAAAATTGTTTTTGTGGATTTCTCAAGATTTAATGATGTCATTATAGTGAGAAATTCATTAGCATCAATGTTGTATTTATTGAACAAAACGCATATGTCGAGCAACATTCTTACTCCTGCTCCGCCGTTTTTTATGTGCTTTAATATGTGGTACAAAACGTAAACAAGGTGGTACATAGGATAAAGATAATATGTATAGCCCTCACAGTATGAAAGCTTTTCATCAAACGGATTTTCAAAAAAACGTTTTGTTTCTTCGTTAATATACTCAAAGGTGTTGCTGATTTCAAAGTATTGCCCGTTATAGTACATATCAAGCTCTTCGCCCGTGTCCTGTGACAATGTAAAGCCGTTAGACAGCAGTAATTCTTTGCATTTTTCATAATCCTGTTTTGATATTACGGCATCAGTATCACCGCTTGTACGAAGCTCTTTAACAGGGTATATATCTCGCAAAACCGCACCCTTAACAATCAAATGCTTAATACCGTTTTGCGAAAGCGTTTTTACAAAAAAATTATATGCATCAACCTTTTCATCATAGGATTGAAGCGTTTTACCCAAAAACTGATTGAAATAGGATTTTCCTTTGCCTTGTACACGGCAGTTTTCGGGCAACAGCTTAATTTGCGTTGCAACAATTGCCGTTACGTTGTGCTTGTTTGAAAGGTCAAAAATCATTTTCCAATCAATATTTTCCTGTGCTTTTGGAATATAGCCGTTTATATGTGATGATAGCAGTTCAATAAAATATTCTTGTTCCTTAGTCATAAGCAGTTAAAATAAGCCCCAGACAACTGAGGCCTTTTGTTTATTTTATAAGTTGACTCATATCGTACATTCCGCACTCTTTACCTGTCATAAATACAGCCGCATTTACTGCACCGACTGCAAAAATTTCCTTTGATCTTGCAGAATGTGAAAGTGTAATTATTTCGTCTCTTCCTGCGAAGATGATTTCGTGTTCACCAACGATAGTGCCGCCTCTTACGGCGTGAATACCTATTTCGTTTTTAGTTCTCTTTTCACGCTTTGAATGACGGTCATATTCGTATTTCATACGGTTATCAACTTCTTCATTGATAGCGTCTGCGAGCATTAAGGCAGTGCCTGAAGGAGCGTCAATCTTTTGATTATGATGCTTTTCGATAATCTCAATATCAAAGCCGTCGCCTAGTACCTCAACCGCCTTTTTTGCAAGAGAAGCTAATAGGTTTACGCCCATACTGTAATTATAGGTAAAGAAAACGGCACATTCCTTTGAGGCCTGTTCAATTTGCTTTTTTTGGCAGTCGTCATAGCCTGTTGTAGCAATAACGAGAGATGTCTTTGTTCTTTTGCCGTATTCTAGAATATCTGTCTCTTATACACATCTCCGAGCCCACGAGACGTAGAGGAATCTC
>CAMFQI010000171.1 GCA_945980015.1 uncultured Eubacterium sp.
GTCCACGCCTACGCAAACACCTGCGGAAAAATTTACATAACAGGTCAGCTTTTGCAGGACAATATCATAAAGATAAAAATAAAAGATAACGGCTTGGGAATTGAGAATATCCAAAAGGCGATGACGCCGCTTTTTACAACCGGAAGCACCGACAGAGCAGGACTCGGCTTCACCGTTATGCAGTCGTTTTGCGACAGAGTGAGAGTGACATCAAGCGTCGGCAGAGGAACAACGGTTATTCTTACCAAAAAAATTAACGGACGTACAAAATGGTAAACGACGACAGAGAAAAAATGATTGTCGGCAATATCGGTCTTGTGCATTGTGTTGCAAACAGATTCAAGGGCAGAGGCGCCGAATATGACGATTTGTACCAAGCAGGGTGCGTAGGATTGATAAAGGCGGTCGACAATTTTGACGAGAGCAGGGGATTTTTGTTTTCAACCTACGCCGTGCCCGTTATAATGGGCGAAATAAAAAGGCTTTTTCGTGACGGCGGCGCAATTAAGGTCTCACGCTCGCTTAAGGAAAAGTCAATACGTGTTCAGGCAATAAGAGAAAAATTCATAAACAGCGAGCTTCGTGAACCTACATTAAGTGAGCTTGCGTCATTGTCTGGCTTTTGCGAGGAGGAGCTTGGCGAAATCCTAAATGTAATCAATCCTGTCGTATCGCTCAGTGTGAGTAACGACGACGGCGAGAATATACTCGATATTCCGTTTGACGACAGCGACGAGGTGCTCAATAAAATATCCGTTCATCAGGCGTTGAAGACGCTTTCAAACACCGAGCTTTTAATCGTGAAATACCGCTATTTTGAGGGCAAAACCCAATGTGAAGCCGCCGAGCTTTTGGGTATATCACAGGTGCAGGTTTCACGCCGTGAAAAACAGCTTCTTACAAAACTAAGAAAAAAGTTAGATTAATGTTTGCAATTTTTGTTTTTTTGTGTTATATTTAGCAATATTATGTTTGAAAAGGAGAATACTATGCAAACGTTTAATTTATCGGTCGACATCAATTCACTCATTGAAAAGGTCGACGGCTTAGTATGGGGCTGGCCTCTTATTATTCTTATTCTTTGTGCAGGAGTATGGCTTACTGTCAGAACAGGCTTTGTTCAGGTTTTCCATCTCGGTAAGGCACTCAAATATATGGCGAAAAACGAGGACGCAGGCGAGGGCGAGGTAACCTCGTTCGGCGCACTTTGTACCGCACTTTCGGCTACTATCGGTACAGGTAATATCGTCGGCGTTGCAACCGCAATTTGTCTCGGCGGTCCGGGTGCGCTTTTGTGGATGCTTGTTGCGGCGTTTTTCGGAATGGCAACAAAGTATTCCGAGGGCTTTCTAGCAATTAAATTCAGAGAAAAAAAGAGCGACGGACATTTCCTCGGCGGACCGTTTTACTATATCGAAAAGGGTATGGGCGCAAAATGGAAGTGGCTTGCGAAATTATTTGCGGTTTTCGGAGTGCTTGCAGGTCTTATGGGTATCGGCACTATTACCCAAATTAACGGTATTACCACCGCTATTCAAAATTTCTTTGACCCCGATAAAACAAATATTGCCTTTAATCTTTTCGGAAACGATTATTCATGGGCAGTCGTAATCGGCGGAATCGTTGTAACGCTTTGTGCGGCTCTTGTAATTATCGGCGGTATCAAGCGTATTGCAAAGGTAAGCGAGATTGTTGTTCCGTTTATGGCGATTATCTATATTCTTTTTGCACTTATTATTGTTATCTCTCATATCAAGGATATCCCTGCGGCAGTCGTTCTTGTATGCAAAAGTGCGTTTAATCCTCAGGCGGCTTTAGGTGCCGCAACGGGCGTTACTCTTAAGCTTGCAATGCAAAAGGGTATAGGCAGAGGTATATTCTCAAATGAAGCAGGTCTCGGTTCAGCCCCTATTGCAACTGCGGCGGCAAAGACAGAAAACACCGTTCGTCAGGGCTTGGTTACTATGACCGGTACATTTATCGACACTATCGTAATCTGTACTCTTACAGGTCTTTCAATCGTTGTTACAGGTGCTCAAAACAGCTATGTTGCAGGTGTATTCGAGGGCGTTAATATCACAACGACCGCTTGGCAAAAAGGACTTCCGTGGAACGAAAATGTATCGTCGTTTATTCTTATGGTATGTCTTGCTTTCTTTGCTTTTACGACTATTTTAGGCTGGGATTATTACAGTGAGCGTTGTCTTGAATATCTCACAGGAAGTCAAAAGGTAATTAAGGTTTACAGAGTAATCTATATAATTGCCGTGTTTATCGGTCCGTATCTTACTGTTGCGGCGGTGTGGAATATCGCAGATATCTTCAACGGTCTTATGGCATTCCCGAACCTTGTTGCTCTGTTTGCTCTTTCAGGTATTGTCGGAAAAGAAACAAGGGCATATTTCAAAAAGAAAAACCACGAGGACATTACGGATATCGCAGCTAAAAACAGATAACTAAAATAAAAAATGCAGTCGACGGATTAACCGAAGACTGCATTTTTTTGTTATACCTTGAAGAAAATGCGTGATATTCTGCATTTGATTTTATTCTACCGTTACAACCTTTGCAAGATTTCTCGGCTTGTCAACGTCAAGTCCCTTGTCGCTTGAAACGTAATAAGCCAAAAGCTGCATTGCTGTAATTGACGGTATTGCCATAAAATCGTCCTTTAAGTCGGGAAGCTCAAAATCACATTCGGTATCCTTTGCAAGCGACTTTTTAATAAACTTAATAACGCTTGCACCTCGTGACTGAACCTCTCTGATATTTGAAATTTGCTTTGACATAAGCTTATCCTGTGTAAGAAGCGCAATTACCGGCGTCTTTGCCGTAATAAGCGCAATAGTGCCGTGCTTAAGCTCGCCCGATGCAAACGCCTCCGAATGGATATAGCTTATTTCCTTGAGCTTGAGTGACGCCTCAAGCAAGGTTGGATAATCAAGACCTCTGCCAATCATAAATGTGTGCTCGCTTGTCAAAAGTGAATTTGACAAATGATGAATTTTGTCGCTTTGCTCAAGTATTTCTTTAACCGCATTCGGAATTTTTTTAAGCTCGTTTATAAATTCACAGCACTCGTCAACATTCATTTTGCCTCTCAAATACGCCATTTTTGCACAGATTAAGTAGAATACCGCAACCTGTGTCGTATACGCTTTAGTAGAAGCAACCGCAATCTCCGGACCTGCGTTTGTATAAATAACGTTTTCGCTTTCACGTGCGATTGTCGAGCCCTTGACATTTACTATCGAAAGCGACCTTGCGCCACGCTTTCTTGCATATTTTAGTGCTTCGAGAGTGTCGATTGTTTCGCCGCTTTGAGAAACGCAGATAACAAGAGTTTTGTCGTTTATTATCGGCTCGTTGTACATATATTCGCTCGCCATTTGAACATTAACCGGAACGGCGCAAAGCTTTTCAATAATGTGCTTTCCTATAAGTCCCGAATGCATTGCCGTGCCGCACGCAATAACCGTTATGCTTTCGCAATCCGTAAAAATACTGTCGTCAACACCGTCACAACTGAAATTCGGTAAGCCGTCCTTAATTCGAGAGGATATCGTCTTTTCGATAACATCGGGCTGCTCGTGAATTTCCTTTTCCATATAAAACGGAAATTCCTTTTTGCCCGAATCGTTGATATCCCAGTCGAGCTTCATATAATTCGGGGCTACCTCGTTACCCGAAAAATCGTTGATTTCGATTTTATCGGCGGTGATTTTTGCAATGGCAAGCTCCGGAAGAACAAAGTAATCCTCACTGTATTCGCCTATTGCAACAATATCCGAAGCAATGTACGAGCCGTTTTCATTTTGACAGCATACTATCGGGCTGACGTTTCTTACCGCAAAAATTGTGTTTTCGATATCGTCAAACATAACGCCGAGCGCATAAGTGCCCTTGATTTCCTTAACCGCCTTGATTATAGCCTTTTCGGGCGATTTGCTTTTTGCATAGTACGTGTCTATTAACGCCGAAACTATTTCGCTGTCGGTTTGGCTTTTGAGCTTATCCTCAATGCCGAGCTGATTTCTTAT
>CAMFQI010000172.1 GCA_945980015.1 uncultured Eubacterium sp.
GTTGAGGAATGTATTCCCGCTTTATTTGAAAAACAAGAAAAATATGATTTGTCTTAGCTTTTTCAAATTGTATGCTCCGAGAAATATTGACCTCAAGCAAGCATTTATTTCAGTTGCAGAAAATCGCTATGAGCCTAAATTCTATTCCTTGAAAACAAAGGGAAAGGGCAAATTCTTCGGAATATACAAATTTTCTATTCCTGTTGATGATGCAATAAATATGCCGTCAAACAATACCGTTAATTTCTGCTATAAGAATTCTTTGGGTGCACTTGTTCAAAGTCATATTGTATACGGTGGATTTTTGGGAATGTTCTACGGCTTGCACGGACCTTTTTCTGTTGATGAAGCAACAAATTCAGTTGCTGTATTTCGTCAGTCTAGAGGAAACAGACTTAATGTTTATGTCCGTTCTCATAATGTTTCCGATGCGTTATCAAAACGAATCAGCCAGGTATTTGCCTTTGCAATTTCTCTTTTATGGCATAGCAAAAAGGCAAAAGAGCTTGTTTTACTATTCGAAAAGAACTCATCAAAATATGAAGAAAGTGCGAGCGTTTTATTCGAAAAACTAATCGAAAAAGGATATAAAAATGCTTATTTCATCATAACAAAAGAAGCACTTGAAGATGTTCCCGAAAAATATAGAAAGAATGTTTTAATTAAAAATACATTCAAGCACTATCTTTATTTCTTTAAGTCAAAAACCTTCATCGGAACCGAAACTATGGTTCATTCAATTGACTTGAAAACCTTTAATAAACTTCCACTTGCAAAGATAGCATCAAAGAATATTAACTATGTTTTCTTGCAGCACGGTGTTATGTATATGGTTTCTCTTGATTCTGAGGCAAGAAAAATGTTCAAGCGACAGAAACTAAAAGGGAAATATAGAGTTGTCGTTTCCTCACAGGCAGAAGCAGACCATTTTGTTGAACTCGGCAGACATGAATTTGATGATTTGTATATCACGGGATTGCCGAAATTTGACAAGAATGTTCTTAATGACGATGCAGATAAGATTGTTATTATGCCGACTTGGAGACCTTGGGAAATAAATACTGCTCGTGATAATTTCCTTGAAACAAGCTATTTCAAGATGATTATGCGTATTTTTGACAGCGTGCCTGATAACTTGAAAGAAAAGGTGATTATACTACCGCATCCGCTTATTATTAACGAACTCAAGAAACTTCCTGAGTCAGTATCAAATACTATTGCAACTGATGTAAAATATGATGAAATTCTTAAGCAGGCGAGAGTACTTATTACAGACTATTCGTCAATAGCTTATGATACTTTTTATAGAGGTACTCGTGTAATTTTCTATTGGGAAGAAAAGGACGAATGTATTGCTCAGTACGGCCCTACAACAAAGCTTATGCTTAACGAAGAAAATGTATACGGAGATTATTTCTACTCTACCGACGGCTTGAGAGAGTCTATCGAAAAGAATTACTATAATGAACAAACTCAGGATTATAAAAATAAGTATTCCAAGATTGTTGAATTTCACGACGGTAATAATACTCAAAGACTCATTGACTATTTGGTTAATGACAAAATAATAAAACTATGATAGGAGAATATTGTGAGCATTTCAGTTTCCGAAAAATTTTCAAATATGAAGCCGTCGGCAACTCGTGAAATTCTAAAAGCAACCTCCGACCCAAGCGTTATTGCTTTTGCAGGCGGTTCTCCCGCCGTTGACGCTTTTCCCTGTGAGGAGGTAAAAAGAGTAACTGCCGAGATACTTGAAGAAAATCCTGTATCTGCCCTTGTTTACGGCGTTTCCGAGGGCTACGAGCCGCTTAGAAATACTGTCAGAGAGTGGCTCAAAAAGAGAAATAATATCGGCACCGACGACGATACAATAATCATTACTGCCGGCGGTACGCAGGTTATGGATATCACAACTCGGATTATGACTAATCCGGGAGATACAATAATTTGCGAAGAGCCTTCCTTCATTGGTTCGCTCAACGCTTTTCGTTCGCACGGCTGTAAGCTCAAGGGAGTTCCTATTGATTCCGACGGAATGAATATCGACGAGCTTGAAAAAGCGATTAAGGAGTGTCCCGACGCAAAGTTTATCTATACCATTCCTAATTTCCAAAACCCAGGCGGCACAACGCTTTCACTTGAAAAAAGAAAGGCTATGTACCGTCTTGCAAAGGAAAACGGCTTGTTGATTTTGGAGGATGACCCTTACGGAAATTTGAGAGTTGACGGCGAAGATGTACCGAGTATTAAGTCGCTTGATACAGACGGCATTGTAATTTACGCCGGCTCATTTTCAAAAATTCTTGCACCGGGCATAAGAGTTGCCTATGCAGTTGTGCCGAATTATCTTGCACAGGCGTTTACTATCGGCAAGCAGGTGTCGGATGTTCACACGGGCGTGCTTAATCAAATGATTGTTGAGCGTTGGTTTGAGGAATATGATGTTGACGCTCATATCGAGGAAATAAAAAAGATTTACCGCAAAAAGCTCAATTTGATGTGCGATTGCCTTGATAAGAATTGTCCCGAAATAAATTATGTTCGTCCCCAGGGCGGTCTGTTTCTTTGGGCTAAATTGCCCGATAATGTCGATATGCTCGATTACTGCAAACGACTTGTCGAAAATAAGGTTGCAGTCGTTCCCGGTACGGCATTTATGATTGATGATGAAGCACCGTGTCATTATATAAGAATGAATTTTTCAACTCCGAGCGATGAAAATATCGTAAAGGGTGTTGAAATTATGGCTCAGGTGCTTAAAGAATACTAAAAGAAAAGAGTTTTATTATGTCAGAAGAAGTAAAAATAGAAAGAAAAAAACGCTCCTTATCCTTGATTCAGCCGACTTCAATTCCCACCTTGGGAAATTATCTCGGTGCAATGAGAGGCTGGACTGCTTTTCAGGAGGATTTTGATACAATTTTCGGTATTGCCGATTTACATTCGATTACCGTTCGTCAGGAGCCTGCTAAATTAAGACAGCAAACGGTACAGCTCTATGCGATGCTTATGGCTGTGGGTCTTGACCCGCAAAAGAGTATTCTTTTCATTCAGTCTCACGTGCCACAGCATAGTCAACTCGGCTGGCTTCTTAATTGCTATACACAATTCGGTGAGCTGAACCGTATGACTCAATTTAAGGATAAATCGGCTCAACATTCCGATAATGTCAACGCAGGACTTTTTACATATCCTTGCCTTATGGCGGCTGATATCCTGCTTTATCAGGCGGATGTCGTTCCTGTCGGCGCAGACCAAAAGCAGCATTTAGAAATCACTCGTGATATCGCAGAACGCTTTAACGGTATTTACGGTAATGTGTTCACCGTGCCGGAGCCTTATATTCCAAAGGCAGGAGCGAGAGTAATGTCGCTTCAAAATCCTTTGGCAAAGATGTCAAAGTCAGACCCAAATCCAAAGGGAACTGTATATTTAACCGACGAGCCTTCGGTTATTATGAAAAAGTTTAAGTCTGCCGTTACGGATAGTGAAATGGCAGTACGCTACGCCGACGGCAAGGACGGAATAAATAACCTTATGACAATCTATTCTGCTGTTACCGGTGCTTCATTTGAAGCTATTGAACACGATTTCGCAGGAAAAGGCTACGGCGATTTCAAAAAGGCAGTAGGCGAGGCTGTTGTTGCCGAGCTTGAGCCTGTTCAGAAGAAGTATAATGAGCTTTTGAAGGATAAAGCGTATTTGCAGGAATGTTGGACTTCGGGCGACGATTTTGCCTCCCGCCTTGCAGACAGAACTCTTTCAAAGGCTATGAAAAAAATCGGCTTCCTTGCAAAATAATGTATTAATATAGAACAGCAAAAGACCAATTAAAAAAATACGCCTCTCTTGTTAAAGAGAGGGGGACCGCTTGCGGTGGAGAGATTCAAAAGCTCTCTTTGTGCGGATAAGAAAAATATTTGTATGGGTCGGCGGTCTCGCCTGCCGGCTCGGTCGGTGCTTCTGCATAAAAATGCAGAG
>CAMFQI010000173.1 GCA_945980015.1 uncultured Eubacterium sp.
GCGGTGGGTGGATTTAATTTCACATTTTGCGTTAGCAAAATATTTCACCAAAGGCAAAAGCCTTTGATTTCACCGTGCGATAGCACGATTTCACTTATACTTGTGACTTTATCGCTTTTATGCTATAATTAACTTAAGGTGGTGATGAGATGTCCTTGCAAACAATTGAAATAAATTCTGTAAAAATAATTTTCGACAAAGAAAAAACAAAAGAGTATCGCACGGATTTTAATAGACCTTGTGATTGTCAGGATTGCAGAAATTATTACATAAATATTCAAAACAATTTTGAACTTGTTAAGTTTTTGAGTTGATTTGGAATTGATTATAATAGTACTGAAGAAGTTTTTTCTTGTAATTATACATAATATTTGATATAATATACGCAACAAATTTATAGGAGGAGCAGAGCTTTCTGCGATAGTATTATGGGAGGATTTTTTGGAGCTGTTTCTAAGGACGATTGTGTTTTCGACTTATTCTTTGGAGTTGACTACCACTCACATTTAGGAACAAGACGTGCGGGAATGGCGGTTTACGATTTTGAAAATGGCTTTGACAAGGCTATTCACAATATCGAAAACGCACCTTTCAGAACAAAATTTACAAAAGAATCAAATGAAATGCACGGACAAATGGGAATAGGATGCATCAGCGATTTTGAGGCGCAGCCTATACTTGTACGTTCTCATCACGGAACCTTTGCTATTGCAACAGTCGGAAAAATTAATAATATCGATGAAATAACTGAAGAAATTATAAAATCCAACACCCACTTTTTTGAAATGCAGGGCGGGGGAATTAACCAAACAGAATTAGTTGCGGCGATTATTAATCAAAAAGAAAATTTTATTGACGGCATTCGATATGTTCAGGAAATAGTTGACGGTTCAATTTCAATGCTTATTCTTACTCCGAAGGGTGTTTACGCCGTTCGTGATAAATTAGGCAGAACTCCTATCAGCATCGGACAAAAGGAAGACGGCTATTGCGCTTCATTCGAGAGCTTTGCTTATCTTAATTTGGGATATAAAGAGCTTCGTGAATTGGGTCCGGGTGAAGCGGTTGTCCTCACACCCGACGGAGTAAAAACTCTTATACCTGCCGGTGACAAAATGCGAATTTGTACTTTTCTTTGGGTTTATTACGGCTATCCGTCAGCTTCATACGAGGGTATAAGTGTCGAAAAAATGCGTTATAACTGCGGCAGAGCACTTGCTAAAAGAGATAATGTAAAGCCTGATATTGTTGCAGGCGTACCTGATAGCGGAATTGCACACGCTATAGGATATTCAAACGAGGCAGGTATTCCTTATTCAAGACCGTTTATCAAGTACACTCCGACTTGGCCTCGTTCGTTTATGCCGACTAATCAGTCGAAGCGTAATCTTATTGCAAAAATGAAGCTTATACCTATTCATGACTTGATTAACGGAAAGAGTCTTTTGTTAATTGACGATTCAATCGTTCGAGGAACTCAGCTTCGTGAGACAACCGAGTATCTTTTTGAAGCAGGAGCAAAAGAAGTTCACATCAGACCGGCTTGTCCTCCGCTTTTCTATGGTTGTAAGTACCTCAATTTCAGCCGTTCAAATTCCGAAATGGATTTGATTACGCGACGTGTTATTCAAAAATTAGAGGGCTGTGAGCCGACTGATGATATCATTCAGGAATATATCGATCCAAACGGCGAAAAGTATGCAGCTATGATTGAGGAAATACGCAAAGAGCTTCATTTTACATCACTCAGATACCACAGACTTGACGATATGATTGAGTCAGTTGGAATAGACGCGGACAAGCTTTGCACATATTGTTGGGACGGAAAAGAATAATGGAATTTAACGAAGTAATTAAAAACAGAAGAAGTATTCGACAATTTGACAAAACAAAGAAAGTCAATAAAAATCAGGTTGAACAGGTAATTCAAGCCGCAATTTATGCTCCGACTTGGAAAAATTCCCAAACTGCAAGATATTATTGTGCCGTAGAAGAAGAGGCAATCAATAAGGTTAGCGACTGCCTGCAGGGAACAAATAAAGAAAAGTCAAACGGTGCGGCATTAATTGTAACAACCTTTGTTCATAACCGTTCAGGCTTTGACCGTGACGGCAATCCCGATAATGAATGCGGTAACGGTTGGGGTTATTATGATTTGGGTCTTGCCTGTGAAAACCTTGTTCTCAAGGCTCACGAAATGGGACTTGGTACATTGATTATGGGAATAAGAAACGGGGAAATGCTCCGTGAAGTTCTTGATATTCCCGATACAGAAACAGTCGTTGCAGTCATTGCTCTTGGCTATCCCGACATCGACCCGGAAATGCCTAAGCGTAAAACAACAGATGATGTAATCACTTGGATATAAAAAAAGACAGGAGTAAGAAATGCTTACTTCTGTCTTTTTAATTCACAGGCACCTGCAAAGGAAATCCATTACTGACTGGATTGCCGGATTTATTACCTTATTTCTATGGTACAGCATTTGAATCCAAATATCCGAATTAACATCGCTGACGTCAATATGCCTTATCTCTCCGTTTGAAACCATCTCTTTTGTAACAAAGTCAGGCAGGAACGATATTCCCATATTTTGGCTTACAAGTCTGCATATCAAATCCGTATCTCCAAGCTCAAGTATTGGCTTCAAATCAATTGACTCTCTTGCAAGCTTTTCATCAAGCGGTCTTCGGTAGCTCATACCTTTTTCGGTTAATATGAATTGTTCATTGAGAATATCCGAAAATGAAAGATTGAATTTTTTGCAAAGCTCATTATCTCTGTGAGCAACAAAATGCACCGCAACAGGATGTTCCTTTACAATAATATAGTTATTGTCGTAAATATGCTTATCAAGTGTAAATATAAAATCAACATCATTTTGCTTTGCCAGTCGGAACAAATCTTGTGTACTGCCCGATACAATTTTTAGGCGAATACCGGGGAATTCATTATGAAATTTTTCATAATTATTCCAAAGCATCCAATGACAAAGTGAGTCTGACATAGCAATTTTTACATTTCCTTTAATCTCGTTATCAACGTTACTTGCCGATTTCTTGATTTCCTCAGTCAAATCTAAAACCTGATGAGCCAACGAAAGAAGCTCCTTGCCCTTTGGGGTGAGCTTTATAGAATGGTTTATTCTTTCAAAAAGCATTACTCCGAGAGTTTGTTCAAGCTGTTTTATTTGAAGCGATACGGCAGCCTGAGTATACCCTAAACGTTGTGCCGCTTTTGTAAAGCTATTTTGTTCTGCTGCATAAACAAATATTTCTAAGCTTTTTAAGTCCATAGTTTACCTCTCAATATAAACAGTAGAAGTCGGAAAAGCAAAATCCGTCTCATTATTATCTACAATTTGCTTAATTTTTAAGTTTAGACTATTCTTTATTTCAAGGTATTCGTCAAAATCCGATGTTGCAGTATAGCAAACAACCTCAATTTTCAGCGAACTATCATCAAATTCGGTAAAATGAACACGTAAAGGGGAGGGAAGTATATCATTGTTTTCGGTTATATATGCTTTAATTTCGTTTCTGACTTTCTCAATAGATTCATTTGAAGTAGAATAAGTAAGTCCAAAGGATAAGCTTATTCTTCGTTTTTCAGTCATTGAAACATTTGTAACGGCTTGCTTAGTCATCGTTGAATTAGGAACGGTTATAAGACTGTCATCAAGCGTTCTGATTTTTGTTGAACGCATATTAACCTCTTCAACAACACCGCATATATTCGGTGTTTCAATTAAATCTCCTACCTTAAAAGGCTTGTCGAAAATTATTATAAAGCCGCTTATCATATTTCCAACAGCGTCCTGTGCGGCAAGCGAAACCGCAAGACCGCCAACACCTAAGCCCTGTCTCTTATACACATCTCCGAGCCCACGAGACGTAGAGGACTCTCG
>CAMFQI010000174.1 GCA_945980015.1 uncultured Eubacterium sp.
CTCGGTGATGTGTATAAGAGACATATATTATATTAAACAATAAATCAACAAAAATGTTTTGAATTACTTAACAAAATCAACGACTGTGTTAACAATATTTTCGTATGAAAGGCCGAATTGCTTGAGCAAATCCTTTGCAGGACCCGAATGACCGAACTCGTCGTTTACACCAATGCGTTTTACAGGAGTTGGACATTTCTCGCTAAGGCAAGAACAAACAGCCTCGCCTAAACCACCTATAATGCTATGCTCCTCAACCGTCACAACCTTACCGGTTTTCTTTGCGGAAGCAATAACAAGCTCCTCGTCAAGCGGCTTGATTGTTGCAATATTAATGATTTCGCAGTCAATACCCTTTTCTTCAAGCTGCTTTCCGGCTTCAATAGCCTCGGCAACCATAAGACCGTTTGCAATAATTGTTACGTCCTTACCCTGTCTTACAATCTCGCCCTTGCCGATTTCAAACTTATAATCGTCGTTATGAAATACGGGAACGGCAAGTCTGCCGAATCTCAAATAAACAGGTCCCTCATATTCGTATGCCGCTTTTACCGCCTGCTTTGCTTCAACATCATCGGCAGGACAAATAACAACCATACCCGGAATTGAGCGCATAAGTGCGAAATCCTCGCAGCATTGGTGACTTGCGCCGTCCTCACCGACAGAAATACCTGCGTGAGTTGCGCCGATTTTTACATTAAGGTGGGGATAGCCGATTGAATTACGAACCTGCTCAAAGGCTCTGCCTGCGGCAAACATAGCGAATGAAGAAGCAAACGGAACAAGTCCCATAGTACTCATACCTGCCGCAACGCAAATCATATTTGCCTCGGCAATACCGCAGTTAAAGTGTTGATTAGGATATTCCTTTTTGAATATGCCTGTTTTAGTAGCGGCGGCAAGGTCGGCGTCAAGAACTACAAGCTTATCGGCACCCTGTGCGGCAAGCTCTTTAAGTGCATTTCCGTAGCTGTCACGGGTTGCAATACATTTTACTTCACTCATAATTACGCCTCCAATTCTGCCATTTTAGCATTAAGCTCTGCCATTGCAATGTTGTATTCTTCTTCGTTAGGTGCTTTTCCGTGCCATCCGACTTGGTTTTCCATATACGAAACGCCCTTACCCTTTACGGTTTTCATAATTATTGCAAAGGGCTTTTCGCTCTTATGAAAAGCGTCAAACGCCTTTTCAAGCTCGTCAAAATCGTTTCCGTCAATAACAATACAGTCAAAGCCGAAGGCCTTAACCTTTTCGTCAATAGGCTCGGCACTCATAACCTCACTGCACGCACCGTCAATTTGAAGACCGTTGCTGTCGATAATTACGCAAAGATTGTCGAGTTTGTACTGATTAGCAAACATCATTGCTTCCCAAACCTGACCCTCTTCAATTTCACCGTCGCCGAGAAGAGTATAAACATTTACGTCCTTGTTCATATACTTTGCGGCTTTTGCCATTCCGACGGCAACGCTGACGCCCTGACCGAGTGAGCCTGTGCTCATATCAACGCCGGGAACAGTGTTCATATTTGGGTGTCCCTGCAAATAGCTGTCGATATGACGAAGCGTTTTCAAATCCTCGACAGGAAAAAATCCCTTATTTGCCAAAGCGGCATAAAGACCGGGAGCGCAATGTCCCTTTGAAAGAACAAATCTATCCCTATCCTCCCACTTAGGATTTTTTGCATCATAGCGCATTTCCTTTTCGTAAAGATAAGCAAAAACATCAGCCGCAGAAAGCGAGCCTCCCGGATGTCCTGCCTTTGCGTTATAGGTACCTTCGATAATACCCATTCTTATTTTTAGAGCAAAAATGTCCAATGCTCTTTTGCTTGCTGTATCCATAACAACACTCCTCAATATATTATCATTTCTATTTTACCAAAAAATATATAATAGTGCAATAGAATATTGTAAAAAACGACTCCCCTTTTATAAAGAGGAGTCGAAATTTATGATAATCAGTCGTTAAGTGCAGCCTTTACGCCAGCAAGCTCATCGGCAAGCTCCTTAGGAAGCTTGTCGCCGAACTTTGCATAAAGCTCGTCAACGCTCTCAAGCTCTTTTTCCCAAGCAGCCTTATCAACATCAAGAATGTTGTTAAGGTCTTCCTCGGTCATATCAAGACCCTCGAGGTTGATATCCTTTGCATAAGGAAGATAACCGATAGCAGTTTCCTGTGCGTCAACCTTACCCTCGCAACGATCGATAATCCAATCAAGAACACGAAGGTTGTCGCCGAAGCCCGGCCACAGGAAGTTGCCGTCCTCGTCCTTACGGAACCAGTTAACATTAAAGATTTTCGGTGCTTTATCCTCGTCAAGAGTTTCACCGATTTCAATCCAGTGCTTCCAATAGTCGCCCATATTGTAGCCGCAGAACGGAAGCATAGCCATCGGGTCACGGCGAACAACACCTACTGCACCTGTTGCAGCGGCAGTTGTTTCACTACCCATAATTGAGCCTACGAATACACCATGGTTCCAGCTCTTTGACTGATATACAAGAGGAGTGAGCTTTTCACGGCGACCACCGAATACGAATGCGGAAATCGGAACACCCTGAGTATTTTCAAATTCGCTTGAAATACAAGGACAGTTAACTGCAGGAGCAGTAAATCTTGAGTTCGGGTGAGCGCCCTTTTCGGTTGAAGTTGTGCCGTCCCAAGGATTGCCCTTCCAGTCAATAGCATTCTTTGGAGGATTCTTATCGAGACCCTCCCACCATACTGTGTTGTTATCAAGATTATGAGCAACGTTTGTAAAGATTGTACCGCTCATAGTTGACTTCAAGGCATTCGGATTAGACTTCATATTTGTACCCGGTGCAACACCGAAGAAGCCGTTTTCAGGGTTAATAGCATAGAGTCTGCCGTCCTCACCCTTCTTAATCCAGGAGATATCGTCGCCTACGCACCATACCTTGTAGCCCTTTGCCTGATATCCCTCAGGTGGAATGAGCATTGCGAGGTTTGTTTTACCGCAAGCTGACGGGAATGCGGCACAGATATATCTAACCTTTCCATCCGGCTTTTGAAGACCGAGGATAAGCATATGTTCAGCCTGCCAACCCTCGTTTTTACCGAGATAAGAAGCTATACGAAGTGCAAAGCACTTTTTGCCGAGAAGTACGTTTCCGCCGTAAGCAGAGTTAACGGAAATAATTGTGTTGTCCTCAGGGAACTGACAAATCCATCTCTTTTCAGGGTCAACATTACACTTGCAGTGCATACCGCGTACCCAGTCGTCGCTGTCGCCGAGAACGTCAAGTACAGCCTTACCCACTCTTGTCATAATGTTCATATTAAGAACTACGTAGATTGAGTCTGTAATTTCGATACCGATTTTTGAAAGCGGTGAGCCTACAGGTCCCATTGAGTAAGGAATGATATACATTGTTCTGCCCTCATATGAGCCGGCAGCGATATCATAAAGCATCTTGTAGCATTCCTGCGGGTCCATCCAATGATTTGTCGGGCCTGCATCCTCTTGCTTAGATGTGCAGATAAGAGTACGATCCTCAACACGAGCAACGTCGTTTTCGGCAGTTCTGTGAAGATAGCAATCGGGAAGAAGCTCTTCGTTGAGCTTAATCATTTCGCCTGTTTCAACTGCTTCTGCCTTGAGGGCGTCAATCTGCTCCTTTGAACCGTCAATCCAAACAATGTTTGACGGCTTCAAAAGCTCAACCTTTTCGTCGAGCCAAGCAAGGAGTGATGGGTTTTTAGTAAGGTTTGATTCCATAAACTATTCTCCTTTATATTAATTACATTATTAAAGCAACGGGCAACCGCAATTTTCCCCATCGTCTGTCTGTCTCTTATACACATCTCCGAGCCCACGAGACGTAGAGGAATCTCG
>CAMFQI010000175.1 GCA_945980015.1 uncultured Eubacterium sp.
ATTTTATACACTACACAGACAACTGATTCAGTAGGTTCAAGTTCCGGCGGTAGCGTAAACAGAATTATGTATTATTCGTCTGCCGTACTTCTTTACGACGGTATAACAAAGCCCCGTATGCCTGTTATGATGTCTGCTCAAACAACAGCAAATAAGACGAGATATCTTTATGCAGCTTATCCTGTTGCTTCTGATGTAACCGACCCGCGTACAATGCAGGCTGCCGTAGACCATTCGGATATTATTCTTATCGGCGGTTGGAGAGGCTGGGACGGCACCAACAGAGGTGAAACTCTTGACTGGGGCTGGAACTATCAGCTTGCAGGTAGCCCGACTGCTTATACGGCAGGTGCCGGCTTCGCAGGTCTTGACAATAACGGTACAAACGGTGTTCAGTCAACGAGCACTCGTTCAGCTAAGCTTCCTACCGGTATCACTTCCGGTTCAAGAAAGCTTGTAATGTTCTCTAATGCGCTTCAACTTACAGATAGCTTTGCATTTAACGAGGGCGAATATTATCGTAATATTTCTGCAAATTGGTATGTATCTTCTTCGGACTCGCCTAACTCAGGTCAGGACGCAGGTATTATCGTTCCTACCGCAACAATTACAGTTCTTAACTATAAGGTGCTCCTCGACGCTCTTACAGGCGACAAGAAGGCTATCTTTGCTGACTTCAAGAACTACAAGCAGGGCGGCTTGAAGGCTCTTTGCTCGGCATTCGATACTGCAACAACAGTTAATATTTCCGATACAACAACCGATAACGTATCTGTTAAGGCTCAGCTTATTCAGCTCGCTGTAAACGGTATCAATAATTCAACCGAGCCTACAAAGGACGCAACAGGCTACGCTGCACTTCGTAAAGCACTCGACGATACCGCAAAGGTTTACGGCGCAGGTAACACAAATAACGCAAACTACACAGCAGAGACTTGGGGTCCGTTTGAGACTGCAGTTCTCGCTGCACAAAGCCGTATGGCAAACCTGTATTCAAATGAATACAGCACCTCCGACGCAGCTTTGGCAGAAGCTGAGGCAACAACTCTTACAAACGCCTTCAATGACTTGGTTCTCAACAAGGTACCTGTTGATACAACAAGCCTTGACATTATTATGTACAACGCTCACGTTATTGCAAAGAATTCAAACTTCTTTACTGCCGAGTCAATGGCTGCTTCAAATATCGTAGAGCTTACCCGTCAGGCAAAGATTGCAATTTGGCAGGAGGAGGAAAACTATCCTCTCGAAGCACAGAAGATTACAGATTCTGCTGAATCACGTGCTATCGTTGCTTCCTATGTAACATCACTCAGCGCCGCAATCAGACTTTGCGTGCTTGACTACGATGCAAATATTGCCCAAATCGGCTACTCGCTTACAGGCGCAGTTGCAAAGGGACAGTCCTATGAAGCAACAAAGGACGACTACGGCAACTATGCTATCCTCGACGAGGCTGTTAAGAAGGGTGTTGCATTTACGTCAAAGGATAACTCCATTGACCCTGAGGTTGCGGAAAACGCACTTAATGTTATCACAGCCTATGCAAACGCAACAAACAACATCATCAAGGCAGTCAACGGCTTGAAGCCTTCATTTGCAAAGATTTCAAACGGTACAATCGCTAACGAGGGCTATACAGCAACTACAAAGATTGACTCTGCAAGAGCTTCGGGTGTATGGACGCTTACTTGGAACCGTTCCGACCAAGTTATCTTCTTCAAGACGGTTCGTGAGCAAAGCGTATTCGAGCTTCCTGTATCAAATATGTCTTTCTACAATGACTGTAAGTATGACGCAATGCTCGACTCAATCAACCTTAACTCCGCAACAGACGTTGCAACAGGTGAGCTTACTGCCGATGTAAACTATTTAAGCAGTAATGTATCGCTTAACGCATATGGCGGAATTGCTTCGTATCCGGGTAAAACGGCTATCACAAGCGGTAACCTTGAGCTCAAGCTTGCCGGCATTAAGGTAGCTTCATCAAGCGGTTCTTCGATTGCAAAGGATATGGCAGGTAATGATATTACCGATATCAATACCGACCTTACCTCGCTTCTTGAGACAACAGAGGGTACTTCTCCGATTTCCGGCGGTATTCTTGCAAAGAAGGGTACAACCGAATTTGCCTGCAAGACTACTATTACCGCTCCTCAGGTAACAGGCTCAATTAATGAAGAATCATTACCATCTGCAAAGTCTTGTGTATTTGATATTTCTCAAAGCGCATTGACAATGGGTATGTTCTATTATTGGAAGAGAATGCCTACCGGCGCACTTCCTTGTTATGCAGGTTGGTCTTATGATACTGCAAAGTATTCCGAGACCGTATATGTAGTTGATATTTCAACTCTTCTTGCTCTTATCAAGGAGTGCGAGTCTCTTACAGATAATTCCGCTGATTATTCAACAAGCTCATGGAACAACTTCATCGGTGCGCTTTCGGGTGCAAAGGCTGAAATGGACTATGCAGGTATGACATACAGCGAAATCGTCGGCGAGTGCGACACAAGATACAACGCTCTTTGGAACGCAAGAAAGGCTCTTGTTGCTCCTGCTTCAAACAAGGCATTGTCGGAAGCTCTTGCAGCAGCAAAGGACGCTTACAACAACGACGAAAGCAAGATTAAGCCGTCCACCTGGAACGACTTCAAGGTTGCTTACCAAAACGCTCAGTCTGCTTACCTCGGTAAGTACAGCGATACAAATATCCGCAACTACGACAAGACAGACGCAACCGTTATTGCAGAAATCAACGACCTTGTAACAGCTCTTAACACTGCAAAGAACAATCTTATCTACAAGATTGACTTCACTGCTGATGAATTCAACGTTGACGGTGCAGTAGCTTCTCTTATTGCTTCCATTGCAAACGAGACATACACCGCAACATCTGTTCAGGCTGTTGCAAACGCTATTTCAACATTGACCTACTACAACATGTCTGCTATCGAAAGAGCAACTCACTATATGGACGAGGCTGACGTTGTAGCTGCTGTTAAGGCAGAGGTTATTGCAATTTCTCAGCTTAATTCACAGCTTGTTGAAGGAACAGTTGACGCTTCGGCACTTGAGTATGCAAAGGCTGAGGGCAAGTCAAAGCTTTCCGACCCTGACGCATATGACCAAAACGAAATCGCAGAAAAGCTTGCAGCTTTAAGCGAATTTGTTGACGTAAATGTATCGGGCACAATTATAAGCGCATATAAGTACAATACTCAGGAAGAGCTCGACGCAGACGTAACCGCTGCTTTGTCGAACATCTCGATTCAAAAGTATACAGTATATGTTGACGGCGTTGAAGAGGGTATATATGACTACGGTACTCAAATTACCGTTAAGTCCCCGACAGGCGCACAGGTTGACTGGTACTATGCTTCGGCTTCTACAACTTCAACAACCGCAAACAAGTATTTCACAACCTGCGATGAGGTAACCTTTATCGTTAAGGGCGAAACTCACCTTGAAACAAAGAAGGCAAGTGAGACCGAAACAGTAAAGGTAACTTATGTAAACAGCATTAATATGAAGAACGTTGACGTACAGTATGTTGCACCGGGCACAGAAATTACTCTCTCTGTTGCAAACGCACCGAGCGTAGTATTCTACACCTGCAACGGTTTACAGATTAACGGCGCTTCATACAATGACGGCGACAGATATACAGTTAACGAGAACGTTATCGTTCTTTACACCTACAACCGTGCCGTAACACAGTCATACAGCGTTTATGTTGCTGATATCGCATACAGATATCCTGCAGGTAACGTATTAATCAACGACCTTGCTTACAACGACGAGGTATCGTTCATCGGTGCTGAATACGGCGGATACGATATGGTTTACCACGTTAATAA
>CAMFQI010000176.1 GCA_945980015.1 uncultured Eubacterium sp.
ATTTCTCGTGAATAATTATCCCTCATACTTATAGTCGCTCTTTCCACCGCTTTTTTCAAGCAGTTTTATATCCTTAATTACCATACCTCTGTCAATCGCCTTGCACATATCATATACAGTCAGGCAGGCAACGGATACTGCGGTTAACGCCTCCATTTCAATACCTGTTTTGTAGCTGCATTTGGCAAAAGCCTTAACTTCAAGCTCGGTATTGCTGATTTGTTCAAAAGCTATTTCAACGCTTTCGATAGGAATATTATGGCAAAGAGGAATAAGACTGCTTGTATTTTTAGCACCCATTATTCCTGCAATTCTTGCCGTGGAAAGTCCGTCGCCCTTTTTCAAATCCGCAATCATTAATTTTTGCAGAGTTTCCTCTTTCATTTCAACTATGCCGCGAGCCGTTGCCGTTCTTTGGGTTATTTTCTTGTCACCCACATTAACCATAACGGCTTCGCCCTTTGAATTAATATGTGTTAATTCCATTTATTCTCCAATCTTATATCCGCCGAGTTCGTCAAGTCTGTTTTTAAAGGTTTCAGATTTGAGGACAGAAATAAAGGCTTTCACCTTGCAGTCATTTATAAATCTGTTATCAATGATAAAATCATATTCCTCATTACAAATGGGTATAAAATCCAAATCATACATTTTTGCTGCCGAATAAATGCCGAGTCCTGCGTCTGCATTATCAGCCTTTACCAATGCCGCAACAGCGGTATGAGTAAATTTCTCATTTGTGTATCCGTTAATTTCGCCCCTTGATATGCCGTTTTTATCAAGCAAAAAATCAAGCAAAATTCTTGTACCGGAGCCTCTTTGCCTGTTTACAAATCTAACTTTTTTCAAATCTTCAATGGTTTTGATGTTTAGAGGATTTCCTTTTTTGACCATAATACCCTGAATGCGTTTTACTCCCTTAACTAAAGTGACATCATTGTTAAAGTATTTTTCTATGTACGAGGTATTATATTTACCTGATTGAGTATCTAACAAATGAATTGCACCCATATGAGAAAGCCTGCTTTTTAGAGAAGTAATTGCTCCCATACTGCCCACATGGTTTGATTTAATTATTACAGGTACATCATTGCTCTTCATTATATTGTTTATTTCGTCTATCAACGGGTCATGGCTACCGGTAACAATCAGCGATTGCTCAATCTCGTTAATATTTCTCAAAAGCCTGATTTTTACCTCTGCGCCCTCCTCAATACCTTCACAATTTTGGTCAATAAAAAGTATTCCGTCTGCCTTTGTAAAGCTGGTTATTATTCCGGCACCTCTGCTAAGCGGAGTTGCTATCAGCCTGTCGCCGATTTTACCGAGAGTTACCCTTACATATTCTGCATATTTAAGCGAGGAAACTATTTTTTTGCCTAATACTGCCTTTGAATAGGTCTGATAGTCGATCGTTCTGTGATAGTACAAGTCCAAAAGCGGTAAAACAAATTGGTTCATAACCACTATTGCGGAAACGGGATACCCCGGCAATCCGATTATCGGTTTATTTTTTGACGCACCTAAAACAGCAGGCTTGCCCGGCTTTATTGCTATTCCGTGAGTTAATACAGTTCCAACTGATGAAATTATTTCGCAGGTGTAATCATCTCTGCCTGCAGAAGAGCCTGCCGATATAAGAACCATATCACATTCTTCAAGTGCAGTTATAAGTGCTTTTTTAAGAAGCTCCTTCTTGTCAGCGACAATATTGTATACCTTTACGGCACCGCCTTTTTCCATTATCATTCCTGAAAAAACAGTGGAGTTAAATTCTATTATCTCTCCTGCCTTCGGGCTTGAGCAGGGCTGAATAATTTCGTCTCCCGTTGGTATAATTCCGATTAAAGGCTTTTTGATTACCTCAATTTGAGTAATTCCGCCTGCAAGAAGTGCACCGCACAAGGCAGGTGTAAGGGTAGTATATGCAGGTGCAATCATATCACCCTCGCAAATATCCTCACCAACCTGTCTTATATTTTGCCAAGGGTGAACAGCACTGTGAATTTTGAAGCTGTCATTGTCCTTTTTTATAAGGTCCTCAACCATAATAACAGCGTCATATTTACTCGGTATTGCATCGCCTGTATCAACGATTTCGTACATTTCCTTTGTTAAGCAAACGGGATTTTCCTCGCTTGCACCGTATGTATCATTTGCAACAACACAAATACCGTCCATAGCGGAGGCATTATAATGGGGAGAGCTTATTTTTGCATAAGCGGCATTTGCAATAGTTCTGCCAAAGGCTTCATTAACAGGTATTATTTCCTTTGCATAGTAAAAACCGTTTTCTGTTATGTAATCAAAATACTCTCGTTGTGCTTCATCAACAGATTTATTGTTTAAGTAGTTGTATTTCATAATAGTGTTATCCTAACCTTTTCATTTGCATTGACACCCTCTGCATTTCTCGGAATTGTAATATAGCCGTCTGAATTATTCAAAACGGATATTATCCCTGATTTAGCGAGAATGGGCTCGGCAAATTCATCGTCAATAATCTTAACGCAAACAAAGTCCTCTCTGCCGTTATTTGATGAAATATTGGCAGATATTTTTCTTTCTGCTTGATGAATGGGATATTTTGTATTATTCATTCTTGAAACAGCATATTTTACTAATTTCTCAAAAACGAAAAATGCTGCTAACGGATGACCGGGAAGCCCAAAAACAGCCTTGTTATTTACTGTTCCGAATATAGACGGCTTTCCGGGCTTCATAGCAACTCCGTGAAAATACGATGTTCCCAGCTCATTTATAACATTAACCGTTACATCCTTTGTACCGGCGGAGGAGCCTCCTGATATTAAAACAACATCACATTCTTCACTGGCTTTTTTTACAACCTCTAAAATTGATGAGTAATTATCCTTTATTATTCCATATAATACTGTGTTGCAGTTAATAGTTTTACAGCAGGAATTTAAAAGATATGTGTTAATATCCCTGATTTTTCCTACGGTCAATTCTTTGCTTGCTTCTACAAGCTCATCACCGGTTGAAATAATTCCAACGGTAATTACTTTTTTGACAGCAACATTGTAAATGCCTAATGCTGACAATATCCCGATTTGCGAGGCGGAGATGATAGTATCCTTTTTAATCAAAATATCATTTTTTGACACATCGGCACCCTTACAAACAACATTTTCAAAAGGGCTTACTGCTTTTGTGCAAAGGCATAAATTTTCTAACTCATTTTCGGTATATTCAAGCATAACTACGGCGTCTGCACTTTTAGGCAGCATACCGCCTGTGGATATTTTTACGCATTGATTATTTTTAATATCAATATCTGCCTCTTCACCCATATATATTTCTCCCACAATATCAAGCATAGCGGGTATTGCTTCACTGCAGCCATAGGTGTCGCTTGAGATAACAGCATAGCCGTCAACGGTGGAACGGTTAAAGCTCGGCACATCCTCGTTAGAGATAATATCCTGTGCCAATATTCTGCCCAATGCGTTTTTCAAATCAACATATTCCACAGTGCTGTTAGGCGAAATATGATCTTTTATTATTTTCTTTGCACTTTCTATTGATACAACATTAAGCATAATTATTTACCGTCTGATTATCCATTGTGATAAAAATTCTTCGCCCCAGCTTGTTTTAGGGGCATTTATTGTTTCGTTCATACTGCCGTCTTCAACTATAACACCGTTATTAAGAATGATAATTCTGTCGGCAAGCTTTCTTGCCTGACTCGGTGAATGGGTTGAAAAAATGAGAGTAGCCTTTTCTTTTTTTATGTAATCAAGTATTGCATTTTCGGCAATATTTGTTGAATGCAAATCCATTTCACTTGTTGGCTCGTCTAATAGCAAAACACTTGAATTTCTTACTAAAAC
>CAMFQI010000177.1 GCA_945980015.1 uncultured Eubacterium sp.
CTTGAAACGCCTATCGGTGAAGAAGAGGATTCACATCTTGGTGATTTCATTCCCGACGATGCACTTGCACCTGCCGATGCCGCTTCAATGAGTCTTCTCAAGGAGCAGCTTGCCGAGGTGCTCAAAACTCTTACTCCGAGAGAAGAAAAGGTTTTGAAGCTTCGCTTCGGTCTTGACGACGGAAACCCGAAAACACTTGAAGAGGTCGGAAAAGAGTTTAACGTAACCCGTGAGCGTATACGTCAGATTGAAGCAAAGGCATTACGCAAGCTTCGTCATCCAAGCAGAAGTAAAAAATTAAAGGACTTTTTGGACTAATGGACAAGAAAAAAATAGACAGAATAAACGAACTTGCTCATAAATCAAAAACACCCGAGGGACTTACCGAGGACGAAAAAAGAGAGCAGGCAAATTTAAGACTTGAATATATCAATTCCTTTAAGGCAAGTCTTGTAGGTCAGCTTGAAAACACGTATATCGTGCGTCCCGACGGAACAAAGGAAAGATTGGAACGAAAGAAAAAATGAGTAAACTGATTATTATGGAGGGCTTGGACGGAAGCGGAAAGTCAACCCAAACAGCCTTGCTTGAGGAATATTTCAGGCAAAGCGGAATTTCTTACAAAAAAATTAAACTGCCCGATTACGAAAGTCCGTCAAGCACACTTGTAAATATGTATCTCGGCGGTGAGTTCGGAAAAAGTGCAAGCGATGTCAACGCCTATGCAGCATCCGCCTTTTACGCCGTTGACAGATTTGCCTCCTTTAAGCTTAAATGGAAGAATGACTACGATAACGGCACGCTGATTTTGGCGGATAGATATGCAACCTCGAATTCGATTTACCAAATGGAAAAGCTTGATAAAAGCGAGTGGGACGAATATCTTGATTGGACTCAGGATTTTGAATATAACAAAATCGGAATACCACGTCCCGATTGCGTAATTTATCTTGATATGCCCGTTGAGGTGTCTCAAAGGCTTATGACAAGCCGCTATAACGGTGACGAGGGCAAAAAGGATGTTCATGAGGTTGACGTAGAATTTTTGAATTCCTGCCGTGAGTCCGCACTCTACACCGCAAAAAAACAGGGCTGGCATATTGTACCTTGCTCCGACGGTGAAAATGTGTATTCTATTGAGCAAATTCATAATGCCGTTGTTAATATAGTAAAAGAGGAAATTAAAAATGCTTAGCTTCAAAAGAGCACAAATATCTGATAAAGCGTGGGTTGACGATTGTCTTTGTCATGCAAGCAGTATGAACTGCGAATACACCTTCGGCAATCTTTATATATGGTCAACCGCCTATAATACCGAAATTTGCAAATATAAAGATTTTCTGATTGTCCGTTGGGGCAGAGGACAGGATATAAAGTATTCTCTGCCGCTCGGAGAGGGCGATTTCACCGACGCAATAAATGCAATTATTGACGATGCAAAAGCCCTTGGAATAACGCCCGAAATTTACGGAATTACCGAGGGATATCTTTATCTTTTGCAGGAGGCTTTTACCGGAAAATTCACTTATTCGTGCGACGATGCAAACAGCGACTATATCTATTCCGTCGAAAAAATGGCGTCGCTTTCGGGCAAAAAATATCACGGTAAGCGAAATCATATAACTAATTTTAAGAAAAACAACCCGAATTGGAAATTTGAAAAAATCCGCAGAGAAAATATTGACGAGTGTATTGCACTTCATACAAGGTGGATAAATGATAAAGATCCTGATGACGAGGATTATTCCTTTGAATTCGAGGCTGTGCTTACTGCCTTTGAGCATTACGAGGAGCTTGGATTTGTCGGCGGACTTATACGTGTTGACGGCGAGGTTATTGCGTATACTCTGGGTGAAGCGCAGATGAACTCAAAATGCTTCGTCTCCCACATCGAAAAGGCACCTGCCGATGTTCAGGGCGCATATCCGATAATCTGTCAGGAATTTACAAAAAACTGTCTTATGGATTTTGAATATGTAAACAGGGAAGAGGATTTGGGAATTGAGGGACTTCGCAGAGCAAAGCAGTCCTACTATCCCGAAATTTTGCTCAAAAAATGGGTGGCAAAATATAATGATTAAAATTACGCAAAACATAGACGATATATCACTCGTTTGGGGTGAGGCGTTCGGCGACAGCTTCGAGGACATAAAGTATTTTGATGATAATATCCAAAATGCAAAATGCCTTGCTTATTATGATAACGAAAGCATTTGCTCCTTGCTTTATCTCGTCGATTGTTCGCTCGGCGAAAAAAACGGAAAATATGTCTACGCAGTCTGTACGCTGAAAAAATATAAATCAAAGGGCTTTGCAACCGAACTTCTTGAATATGCAAAAAGGGAGTACGGCTCACTTTGTCTTATTCCTGCAAACGAAGTGTTGATAGATTTTTACAAAAAGCGTGGATTTATTTACGAATACGAATTAAATGATATTGAGTTTTTTGAAAGTGACGAGCTTAAAAACGATTATTTGTTAGTAGGCTGTGAGCTTGAAAAACCAATTATTTTGTCCGATACGGAGGTATAAAAATGGTATATGTATTTTTGGCAGACGGCTTTGAAATTATCGAAGCGCTTGCACCGGTTGATATGCTTACCCGTGCAAAAATTGACGTTAAAACCGTCGGTGTTACGGGCGAGATTGTAACGTCCTCGTGCGGCGTTCAGGTAAAAGCAGATATGAGTATTGACGATTTTGATTTTTATAACGTTCAGGCTATTGTTCTTCCGGGCGGTATGCCGGGAACCTTGAATTTGGAAAACAACCCAATCGTTCAGCGTACTATCGACAATGCCGTTAATACATCAACACCCATTTGTGCAATCTGCGCCGCACCGTCTATATTGGGTCACAAGGGCTTGCTTAAAGGAAAAGAGGCAACATGCTTTCCGGGCTTTGAGGATGCACTCGACGGCGCAACTCTTAGCAAAAAATACGTTGTTACCGACGGTAATATTATTACCGCAAGAGGTGCGGGCGTTTGTATTGACTTCGGACTTGAGATTGTAAAGCTTCTTAAAGGAAGTGAGCTTGCCGATGAAATCAGAAAAACAATTCAATCAAAATAAAGCAGACCTGCGAAATTTTGCAAGGGCAAAAAGAAATTCGCTTGAAAATAAAGAGAAATTGTCAAAAGATATTTGCAATAATTTTCTTAGCAGCGACGAGTATAAAAATTGCAAAGCTCTTTTGTGCTATGTCGCATTTAACGGCGAGGTTGACACCTCTCTTATCATAAGCCGTGCGCTCAGTGACTTAAAAACAGTGGGCGTTCCCGTTTGTCTTGATAAAAACGGAAAAATGGAGTTTTTCAAAATTGACTCTCTTGATGATTTACATAAAGGCACGTTCGGTATAAGCGAGCCTGATTGTCATGAAGAAAAGAGGATAACCGATTTTGAGGACTGCGTTATTGTTGTTCCTGCTTTATGCTTTGATAAATCAGGCAACAGGCTCGGCTACGGTAAAGGGTATTATGACAGATATTTACAAAATCACTCTTTAATTTCTTTTGGATTGTGCTATAATAGGCTTATTGTTGATTATGTTCCGAGTGATGCTTACGACAGACGTGTTGATTTTGTTGTAAGCGAGAAACAAATAATAACTTGTAACGGAGGACAAAATGGATAGCTTTGATTTTAACGAACAGGAAAAAAAGCAGTCAAACGACATTTATTTTTCTAATGAGACTTCTATTCAGTCGCTGGAAAAAACTGCCGATAAGGTTATCGCAAAGCAGAAAAAAAGCGGCGGCGTAGGCTCGACTTATCTGTTTTTTATAATCGTAATTATCGTCAGCGTTGTCGTATCTCTGTCTCTTATACACATCTCCGAGCCCACGAGA
>CAMFQI010000178.1 GCA_945980015.1 uncultured Eubacterium sp.
TACACCTAAGCCTTCGTCGGCAGCGTCAGATGTGTATAAGAGACAGAGCCGAGTCTTGCCTTCATACCGGACGAATAGTTTTTGAGCGGAACATTTATGAAATGACCAAGCTCCGAAAACTTAACTATTTCATCAACCTTTGTGTCAAGAAATTCACGACTGTAGCCCAAAATCGCACCGTAAAGATATATATTTTCTTTACCTGTATATTCCGGGTCGAAGCCTGCGCCAAGCTCAATAAGCGGAGCCATAACGCCCGTCTTTGTAACAGTACCCGTAGTCGGCTTATAGACGCCTACGATGGTTTTAAGCAGTGTACTCTTACCTGCTCCGTTAAGACCCATAATAGCGAGCTTCTGTCCTTTTTTTACCTGAAATGTTACATCGTCAAGCGCCTTGAATTTATTTACCTCAAGATTTCGCTTCAGCTTACGAATAACATACTCCTTGAGATTATCAACCTTTTCCCTGCTGAGTACAAATTCCATATTAACATGGCTTACATCAATCATAACGGGACGGTCGTCCTGTGTAGGCTGAACGGAATTTTCGTCAACCTTTTCATTTTCCTGTAAGGTAGTTTTATTATCTTCCATATTTTTTACCTCATAATGATTTATTCCTTTTCGCTTCGTTTAAGCTTCCAGCCTGCAACGAGCAAAGCAAGGAACACCATAAACAACAGTGCCGAGCAGGATGCAAAAGTTAATATCGTACTGCGAAAATAGTCAACAAACGCTCCTGCCGTATACAAAGGATAAATTACCAAATCCTTTGATAAATATACTATAGTCAATGCGACGACTACTACAACATTCATAAACGAAGCGCCCAAAACAGACGAGGCTATGCTTTGCAAAATCTTGTAGTTTTTTCCGCCCTTTAACGACAAATATACAATTAATGCTGCACCTATCAGAATAAAAGCCGCAGCAAGAACAAAGGATACTGCTCTCATTCTTTTTATTGCGTGACGGACATTATTCATATACTGAAAATCAATTCTGCTTTCAATATAATCAGCAATATCACGGCAAAATGACGACAGGCTTTCGGCGTCATACAAGCTGTCGCTTATTGCATTTGCATCAAGCGACTTCGCAACGCTTTGCTCCAACTCGGCTTCAAAATCATCAAGCATACCCGAGAAGGCATTCTCGTTATACTGCTTTGACGCACCGAGAGTTCCGGAAACAAACGCCGTTTGAAGATGATACATCGTATCATAGCTGATTGCATTCTCAACAAAATCATCGGGAATATTGTTCTTTTTGCACATATCCGATGTATAAAGTTTAACATCGGCACGAAGAGATTCAATACATTCGCTGGATGTAAACGCCTTTACAAAAGCATTCGGATTTGCCACAGTAACAATACAGCACGCAAAAACACTTACAAATGCAATGCAAACATAAAGGAAGAACGAGATTCTTTTACGAAGCTTTCGTCTTGACATCACGATACCTCCTTATTCACCAATTCGGCGGTTACGTAAACCTTTTCTTCGCCTTGTGCCGCAAACGGTACATCACCGACAAACGAAGCAAGAACAAGCGAATCGTATTCAGGCGTGCTTACGCTTTTCGCACTCTCAACAGATATTACCTTGTATTCAAAGCTTCCCCAAAAAGTATCAACGTTTATAGTATCACCGACTGATACGTTGCCGAGCCTTGCAAACGAGCTTGATGGATAACCGGCAATTTGAGTACAACCGCCCTCACCGAACAAATAAGAATTACGATTAAGTCCAACTCCGTTTCGCATACAGGCACGGTTAATGCCGTAGTACACATTTTCGCATATTCCGGCGTTTTCGCAGCTTATTGTACCTAAGCGTTTTCCAACCGTTATTTTTTCAAGAAACTGCGAATAGTCGCATTTTTCGTAAGAATTATCAAGCTCAAGCTCATTGGCGGATTTTGTCATCACCGTCTGCGCCTGATGAACCGTTGACACAGCCCTTGACATAAGCAACGCAGAAACAGGTACAAATAATATCATCGAAACAAGAACATACAAAATTGCCTTTTTGAAATACGGCAAAACGGTATAATGCTTTTTCGTTTTATGCTTCTTTTTGTCGGAGGTATTATTTTTTGCGTTTTGATTTTTGTTCATCACACATACCTATGATTTATTAATCGTCTTCAAATACTGCACCTCTTGAGCCGCTTGTTACGTGCTGCGCATACCTCTTAAGATAGCCTGTAAGCTCTTGCTTGGGTGCAGTCCAATTCTTTCTTCTTTCTTCAAGCACCTCGTCGGATACGTTTACACGAAGCACTCTTGCAGGGATATCAATTTCAATTTCGTCGCCGTCCTCAACAAGTGCGATAGTTCCGCCAACTGCTGCCTCAGGGCTAACATGACCAATAGACGCACCTCTTGTTGCGCCCGAGAAACGGCCGTCGGTAAGCAACGCAACCTCAGAGCCAAGTCCCATACCGATAATAGCCGATGTCGGAGAAAGCATTTCTCTCATACCAGGACCGCCCTTTGGTCCCTCGTAGCGAATAACAACAACATCGCCGGAAACAACCTTGCCGCCTGTGATAGCCGCAATAGCCTCTTCCTCACTGTTATAGCACTTAGCAGGTCCCTTATGCTGCATCATTTCCGGAGCAACTGCGCCCTTCTTTACAACAGCACCTTCCTCGGCAAGATTGCCCTTGAGAACTGCAATACCGCCGTCCTTTGAGAAAGGATTGTCAAGTTTGCGAATAACCGTACCGTCTGCATCCGGTGCTGCGGCAATTCTGTCGGCAACGGTGCCGTTTACCGTCAGACAATCTGTGTTAATTAAGCCGCCTTTAGCAAGCTCCTTAATTACAGCCTGCATACCGCCGACGTCGTTAAGGTCGGTAATAAACACGGACGAAGCAGGATTGAGCTTACAAATCTGCGGAGTTGAGTTGCCCATTTCGTTTAGGTCATCAAGGTTAATATCGTGACCTGCTGCGTGAGCAACGGCAGTAAGATGAAGAATTGTATTTGTTGAACAACCGATTGCCATATCGGTTCTCATAGCATTTTGAATAGCCTTTTCCGTAATAATATCGGAAGGCTTAATATCATTTTTCAAAAGCTCCATAACTCTCTCGCCTGCCATTTTTGCAAGACGAAGACGTGCCGAATAAACGGCCGGAATAGTGCCTGAGCCGGGGAGCGACATACCGATTGATTCGGTAAGGCAGTTCATTGAATTTGCAGTATACATACCCGAACACGAGCCACAGGTCGGACAAGCAGTAAAAGCGGTTTTTTCAAGATTTTCATCGGACATCTTGCCTACTGCATTTGCGCCGACATATTCAAACTGCTCGCTCAGTCCGATAGGATTACAAGTTTGAGTGCTCTTACCGGGCATCATTGGTCCGCCGTTGATAAAAATACAAGGCAGATTAAGTCTGCAAGCCGCAAGAAGCATACCCGGAACAATCTTATCACAGTTAGGAATAAACACAATTGCATCAAGCGGATGTGCCGTAAGCATAACCTCAATGCTGTCAGCAATAAGCTCACGTGAGCAAAGAGAATACTTCATACCTCTATGATTCATTGCGATACCGTCGCAAACGCCAATAGTATTGAACTCAAACGGAACACCGCCTGCATTTCTGATACCGGCCTTTACCTGCTCCGCAATCTTATCAAGGTGCATATGACCGGGAATATAATCACTTTTTGAATTGACAACCGCAACAAAAGGTCTTTTCATTTCGAGCTCATCAATACCGAGTGCACGAAGCAACGAACGATGAGGTGCTCTGGACGGACCTTCTTTAATCAAATCTGATCTCATTCATTATTACCTTCTTTGTATAAATTTTAATTAATAATAATC
>CAMFQI010000179.1 GCA_945980015.1 uncultured Eubacterium sp.
ATTCCTCTACGTCTCGTGGGCTCGGAGATGTGTATAAGAGACAGCTATAAGCATAATTATCGTTGTGTAGAACTTGCTTTGCAGGGTAAATGGATTTGTTAATAAACAATTTTGTGATATAATAGTATTGTTTATTATCAAGTTTTTGTAAAAGGAGTAATTATGGAAACAGTCGATTTAGTCTCATTTTTCCCGTGGGCTTGGCTGATGCACTTAATTCGCGCACTCGTCAGCAGTAATATTCTGTTCACAACAATAAAGGGCAAATACAATAATTTTGTTACTGCAACAGTCTTTATCGGTTCGAGTATGCTCTATTCTTTTTTGACGCTCGCACTTTTCAAAACAACACAAAATGACAGCTTTTTATCAGAAATACTGTCTATGGCAATGTACTATGTGCTTCAATTTGTCGTTATATGCTTTATGTGCAAGGGAACAATTTTTTCAAAAATTTTTGTACCGCTTTTTTCGCTTATTACATACACTATGAGCTGCTCGTTGCTTACACTTTTCGCATCTGTTTTTTCCGACAACGCCGTTGAAAATATTTTTTCGACAAATCTGTCGCTTACGACTTATCTTACTTTTGTGTTTTTCATTTACTCAAATTCATTTATTTCCGTTATTTTCATAAGAATTTTCAAAATTAAATTCAAAAGCGATATTTCCTATAACAATAAAATGACATTTGTGTTTGTGTTTCCCATTGTGCATATATTTACTACTTTCAGCGTTTTCAATCTCATTAATTCTTATCCGTATTCTGTTAAATATACAGCCTCTCCCGCAAAAGAAAATGCCGAGCTGCTGTTCGTTTTAATAATGTTCATTTCAATTGCGCTCGACTTTTCGTTACTGTTCATTGTCGACCATATCGAAAATGTTGAACAAAAAAACGCGGTTATCCAAAACGAGCTTCTCAAAAGCAAGCTCGACTATCGTCAAATTGAAATGCTAAAGGAAGAAAAAAAGGAATTCAGAAAGCTAAAGCACGATTATGCAAACATCATTTCAACCGCAAAGGGATTTATTGAAATAGGCAAAAATGAAAAAGCGATTGCAATTCTCGATGAATTCGGCGATGATTTGCAATCACTTCTCGGTTTTTCCATTTGCTCAAACGAAACGATTAATACCGTTTTGTATATCAAAAAATGTCAGGCAGAGGAAAACGGCATAACACTTGATATAAAAGTATCCGAAAGCGGACTGTCGCGAATCGACGACTACGATATGTGCCGAATTCTCTCAAACATTATTGATAATTCAATAAATGCAGTAAAAAAGATTGACGGCAAAAAAATCTGCACCGTCGATATACAAATAAGCCCCGATGAAATAATCGTCACAAATGAAAACCCATACGTTGAGCAGGATTTTGAAATAAAGGCAAAGAGCCTTGACCACGGTCACGGTATTTCAATAATAAAATCATTGTCGAAAAAGTATAACGGCAGCTACACATCAAGCCGAGAAAACGGCATTTGGACCTGCGTCACACGTCTTGACAATAAGAGCCAAATAGCAACCCCCCCCCCGCAAATTTCACATTGACTAACTCTTTTCTGTTTTTCTCTTAACTTCTCTTTTGTCTAAGAGTGCAACAATTATTTATCGCTTTTACTTGAAATTATCTTGCCTTTGGCAAGCTTCACTTTGCAACTCGTTGCAATACTTCACTACACTTTAGCGTTACTTCACTTTGTGCCTTGCGCAAAACTTCACTTAAGACAGAACCCGTCCTGTGTTCATTCTGTGTAACGAAAATACACGCTCATTTCCGTTTCGCCTCGATTTGACCAAAAACGATACGGTATAAAAGTAAGCTTGCAAGGGATCTGCTTTGAAGAAGCAAAGTCGCTGTAAAGTCTTTCGTCGGGTTTTTCACGAAAGCCGTTTGCAACTACTGTAGGAATAGGCATATTTGACTGCGTACACCATGTATATCCGCACTCAAAATCGGTTGACAGATCCAACTTCAAAAGCTGCAAATTGTCGCCGTTGTCAACCGCCTCAAGACAGTACACGCTCGGTCCGTAGCAAAGAGCCAATTTATCTGTGTTTTCACGAACAAGGTTTGAGCATTTAACAAGTCTCGGCTTCAACTCAAAATCAATCAAAAGCTCACATTTTTCGGTTATGCCAACATAAGCATAGCCGTCTTTAATTTCTGCATTTGCACTGATTTTATATTCGTCGCACCACGAGGGAATGCGAAGCGCAAGAGTAAACGGTCTTTGACAGTCGGCGGTAATTTCGATATGTCCGTTTTCGGTATAATGCGATTTAACATCAAGGCGTCCGAATTTTGTTTGAACGCTTGAGCCGATATACTGATGAACAAAAACAGTATCGTCGTTTTCCGTATAGCAATACTCACCGAGCGAGCCGATAAGCCTTGCAAGATTGGGCGGGCAGCACGCACAACCGAACCATTTTTGACGAGTGGTTTTTATATGGTGCTTCCTACTGTCCTCTCTGCTTGCTTTCGGCAGGACTTCAAGCGGATTGACATAAAAAAATCTGTCGCCGTCAATATTCATACCGCTCAAAACGGTATTATACAGTGCTCTTTCAACCGTGTCGGCAATCTGCGCATTTGCCTTTATTTCAAGCATTCTCCTTGCGAAAAAAATCAATCCTATCGAAGCGCAGGTTTCACAATAGGCAAGGTCGTTGGGCAAATCGTAATCAAACGAAAATGCTTCGCCGTCAACAGTTGCACCTATTCCACCCGTAATATACATCTTCTTTTGAGTGATATTTTCCCATATCCTCATACACGCCTCATACATCGAATCGTCATTCGTCAAGCGTGACAAATCCGCCATTGCACTGTAAAGATAAACTCCTCTTACCGCATGACCGACCGCCTCATTTTGCTCTCTGACGGGAAGATGCGCCTGATTGTATTTGTAACCAAGGCCGTCCGTCGTTATTCCTCTTTCGATATCAAAATAAAACGGTCTGGTGCCTCGTCTGTCAACAAAAAGCCGTGCTGCCTTAAGATACTCTTCTTTTCCCGTAGCTTCATAAAGCTTAATCATACCAAGCTCGGCAATCTCGTGACCGCCATAGCCTGCCTTACCGTTTTCGCCAAACACCTCGCATATCAAATCGGCAAATCTCACCGCCGCCCAAATCAATCTTTTGTTGCCTGTTGCATAATAAAAAGCAACTCCCGCCTCGGCAAGATGACCGAAGCAGTAAAGCTCGTGAAAATCACGCAAATTGCTAAACGCCATATCCCTGTCGTTGATTATATAAAGCGTGTCGAGATAACCGTTTTCCATCTGTGCACTGCAAATTATGTCGATAAGCTCGGTACATCTGTCATATAGCTGAGAATCAAACTCACGCTGAAGAGAATACGCTGCGGCTTCGAGCCATTTATAAGCGTCGCTGTCCTGAAAAACCCAGCCGTGAAAAGCATTTTCATCGGAATTATTTTCGTCGTAGCACCATTTATCAACAGGATAAACAGGCGGCTTTTCACCGTTTCTAAGACGCCTTACTATCTCCGACGCTTTCTTGAAATTTTCAACGCAATAGCTTTTTTCGGCGTTTTCAATTCTATCATTAAGAGCCTCGTATTGATAAGGTATAACCTTTGAGTTAACGGTTTTTTGAACGTCCGACCAAAAGCCGTCCAAAATTACGGCATTGTTTAATTCGATATGTCGTGAATAATTCTTAGTATCCATAAAAAATCACCGAAATAATTATATACCATTAAACAGAATATCGCAATATGTTTATAAAACGTTAATGAATTTGCAATTGACATTACGCATTTATGTTGATATTATATATAATGAAAAAGTATACAGTAACT
>CAMFQI010000180.1 GCA_945980015.1 uncultured Eubacterium sp.
ATATATAATAACAGATAACTGTGAATTTAACAAGGGGTTATTTGTTTATACCAAAAATTTTCATACAAATCCTTTTGATTTTATGAATAAAACCTAATTTTATGCTCAAAACTCTACGGCGTGCGATTGACGGATTTTCAAGTGCAGTATAATACGACGGGGTATCGGAAACAATATGTATTGCCGCCAAAAGCCGATTTATTCCCGTTACGAGATAGCCCCTATCAAACACAACGGGACATCCGAGCATATAACAAAGCCGCTTTTTGTCAATTGAAACGCCCATTTTCCTTGCTCGTTTGCAATCGGTTATATAGACGACGCTTTTAGGATTTTCGCACATTTCAAGAAGATTTTCAAATCCGCAGTAAAGCTCGACTGCGGAAAACACAACAACTCTTACACACGCATCATCAACATTCTCTACCCTATACAATGCCGATTTATAATAAAAGCAATTACTCTGCTTTGTCTTTGCAAAGGGACAGGTAAGCTCCTTAATCAGCAAGTCGTCATTTCCGACAAAGCCGACAGTACGTACAGATTTAACCTTTAACATAACATCACCCAAGGCATACTATTATTTATCCTTGGGTTTTGTTACAAACGCAACAACAAGCGCACACATCAGCGCAACGGTAACTCCGCCGGCACAAGCGGTAAGCGAGCCTGTTACAACACCTAAAAAGCCCTTTTCCCTTATTGCCGTTTTTACTCCCTGTGCAAGTGCGTTTCCAAAGCCGGTCAAAGGAAGCGTTGCGCCTGCTCCCGCAAAATCAACAAGCCTTTCGTATACACCCAAGCCGCCGAGAACAACTCCCAGACAAACGAACAAAACCAATATTCTCGCAGGCGTAAGCTTTGTAAAATCAATCAAAAGTTGACCTATAACACAAATGAGTCCGCCTACAATAAACGCTTTCAAAAGCATCATAAAAACCACCTGCTTGTATTATTTACAAAACAGGCGGTTTTATTACCAAATATTCAAAATTAACCTAAATCAATAGGATTAGCGTTATCGTACTTTGCTTTTCTGCCGTACTTTTCCTCGAAGCCGGGGTTAATGTAGTCCTCAACAATTCTACCGTCACGAATACGAACAACACGCTCAGCTTCCATAGCAATCTCATTATCGTGGGTAATTACGATTACCGTTCTGCCCTCGTCCTTTAAGGTGTGAAGAATTTTCATAACATCCTTTGTTGAGCGTGTATCGAGGTTACCTGTCGGCTCGTCGGCAAGAATTACAGGAGGAGCGGCTGCGATAGCACGGGCAACGGCAACTCTCTGCTGCTGACCGCCTGACAAAGCCTTCGGCAAGTGATCCATACGCTCAGCAAGACCGACCTTTTTCAAAGCGGCAATAGATTTTTCGCGGCGTTCGTCCTTTTTCATTCCTCTATAAACAAGGGGAAGCTCAACATTTTCGAGTGCCGTAAGCGACGGAATAAGGTTGAAGCCCTGAAAGATGAAGCCGATTTCTTCATTTCTGATTACTGACATTTCATCGTCTGTAAGGTCGTCAACAAGCTTTCCGTTAATATAATACTCGCCCTCTGTCGGAGTATCAAGCAAGCCTATCATATTCATAAAGGTTGATTTACCTGAGCCTGACTGACCGATAATTGCAACAAATTCGCCCTCGTCAATAGTTAAGCTTACGCCGTCAAGCGCATTAACCTGGTTTTCGCCCGGATTATAAATTTTATATACGTTTCTTACATCAACAAGATGTCCCATAAGAACACTCCTTTTTGCTTTATAACAAATTGTATAAATGAATTATACAAAACTTAATTACCGTTGTCAAGTAAACAGGAAGAATATTATTAATTCGTTTACAAATAATAATAAAAAATATGAAAGCAAGGTATAAATATGAGCATTTCAAACAGTGATTATTCAAAAATGACCGATAAAGCGAGTCCGAACTCCCCTGTTGTCAAAAACTGCTTATTTGCATTTTTGTTCGGCGGCGGTATATGTTGCTTCGGTGAGGCACTCAACAGTCTATGGAGAACGCTTGAATTAAGTCAGGATGAAGCGAAGCTTGCAACTCCGTCGGTCGTCATCATCATAACAGCTATTTTAACAGGCATAGGCGTTTTCGACAACATTGCAAGAATTGCAGGCGCAGGAACGATAGTTCCGATTTCAGGCTTTGCAAATTCAGTTGTCTCCCCTGCTCTTGAATTTAAGCACGAGGGCTTCGTTTTAGGCACGGCGGCACAGATGTTCTCCATTGCAGGTCCCGTAATCGTCTACGGTACGGCAAGCTCGTTTTTGTACGGATTAATAATCTACATTTTTAAGCTATATTAGTTTTTCGGATTGCCAAGAGTGGCAATCCGTACATATATTATACACGGTCGGGATATTGCTCTGCGGTTATAATACCGTCATTTACATTGAGCTTGCAAATTCGGGCGTTTCGAGCGTCAAAGGCAGAAGCACCCAAGCCGTCGTCATAATCACGCGCATGGTATATTGCGTACCACTGACCATTTTCTTTAATCATTGAATGATGACCTGTTCCCTCTTCAAAATCATTTGCCCTCATTACAGGGTGATATGTATTTTCATCGGGATATTTTTCAAACTTGATTTTTCTCAAATCGGTTTCATCTGTTTTTGCTCTCGCATAACCGATATAGTAGGTCGGCTGTTCAAAGCAGTTTCCGGAATACATAACATATTGCCAGTCACCCTCTTTGAAATAAAACGCTCCCTCGATAGTATGCCAATGCTGTCCCTTTTTATATCTGTCATGTCGGTATATATCCTCGTCAAGAGTCGGCACTACAACAGGCACAGGCTTACCCTCAACGGTAAACGGGTCAAGCATTTTATCGACGACAATATATGTTCCTATTCTCTCGCCCTCAAAGGTGTTAGTTGAATAAAAAATCCACAGTCCCGCTTCGTTTTGAACAACGTGAGAATCGATTGAAAACGGCTCTAAAAGTTGTTTAACAACCTTAAAGGGTCCTAACGGATTATCGGCAACGCTCACGTGCATTGCGCCTCTGTGACCGCCCTTATCGGGTGTATAGCCCTTAATTTCAAATGAATTATACATATAAAATTTTCCGTCAAGCTCGATAACACTCGGCGCCCACCAGGAATCGTGCACTCCGTCTGTCAGCACCATACCCTCGAATTTCCAACCGTCAAAAAGACTGTCGGACGAGTAAGCGTAAATACCGTCGTGACCGGTTGTATAAATATAGTATCTGCCCTGTGATTTGAGAATAAACGGGTCAGCCTGACCTATATAATTTTCCTTATCAACATTAAGCAAGTGCATAGGATATCTCCTTAATTTTTGTTCTTATTTTTCTTTTCGGCTTCAAGCTCAGCCTTTTCCTTATAGAACATATTTGCCTTGAGGTAAACCTCGATAAAACCTCTTATAACCTCTGCCATTTCGCCCGGCTGATGATTAACAAGTAAAATATGCTCGTCATCGTCAATTGCAAGCGGACCTTTTTCAAAATCATTAAAGGTCGGCATAAGTGAATAATGAGTTGCGGTTTTAACTATTGAAATCATAGTATAATCCGATGTTGCATTAACAAAGCCTGTCTTTTTTGTATAGCGTTCAATGGTTGAAGTGGGAACGCTATCGTTATGCTTTTTCGTATAGCAAGCGTCAAGCACCTTGTTAATATAATTCTCAAGCGCAGTATCGGTATAAGGGGCTTTCAAAAGCATAACGGTATCAATATCGGCAATACCGTATTTGTCGCTGTCGCCACAAGGAATACCGATAAGATTTTCGTCCTTATCAACATACACGCTGATTGTATAAAATTCTCTATCC
>CAMFQI010000181.1 GCA_945980015.1 uncultured Eubacterium sp.
AGACAGCCATTATATCATAAATTTTCCAATTCATCAACAATAGTTCTGAAAATAGGACAGCAATCCTGTGAGCCTGATTTTCCTTTTTCTGTCATAACGACAACGGCATATTTCGGATTATCGCAGGGATATACTCCCGCAAACCACGTATTGAGATATTCGTGAGAAAGAATATACTGACCTGTTTGAGCGGTTGCTGTTTTTCCTGCAGACTTTTTTGCTTTGCCTTGAGCGTTTGTGCCTGTTCCGTTTGTTACAACATAAGTCATATATTCGATTAATGTTTTACAGGTGTTTTCGGACAAGACGGTTTTAGGCTGTGGAAAATCAATATTGTTTTCCACCCCCTCATTATTCACCGTTTTCAAAAACAGGCGTGGATAATTAAGCTGTCCGTTATTTGCAATGGTGCACAAAAACGAGCCTATTTGAAGCGGAGTTACCGTCAGTCGTCCCTGACCGAAGCCGAAAAGAGAAAGCTCGCCGAGATTACCGAGTTCCTCGAAGTCGGGAAGCGTTGCATTTTTTACATACCATTTATCAAAAAGCTCGGTTGTATCGTTAAATCCGAGACGTTCGGCGGTATCAAGCAGCTTATCCCTGCCTAGTGTATTTGCAAGGTTAACAAAATAGCAGTTGCAGGAATTTGCAAGCGCCGCTTTCAAATTCTGGGTATTATGAACATTGTTATTTTGGCAGGAAAAGGTTGTGTCGCCTATAACGATACTGCCGGTGCAGTTATAGTTTAGATCAACATCATTTTCAAGCGCACAGGCAGAAACAACGAGCTTGAAAACAGAGCCAACGGCATATCTTGAAAACGCTTTTATAAGGTAGGATTCATCGGGCTTATTGACACAGGCAAGTATTGAATTATCCTCAACATTCATAACAATAGCGCAGCCCTGCTTCATATTTCGGCAGGCGTCAAGGGTAATTTTTTGAATTCGTTTATCAAGCGAGGTCACATATCCCTCGGGTGAATCGTAGCCGTCGTTTTCAACCTCGCCCATATCACCGTCAAGAAGTCTGCCCTGAGCGTCAACGCTGAACGAGAGGCTTTTTGTGTGAACGGTATCGGGGATATGATTGAGTATTCCGTTGGATTGCTTATTGATTATTTGATTAAGCCGATTATCTGTTTTCAGGGTATGAAAAATTTGGATATAGCGAAGCTTCGCCCTAGGCTTTTCATCAAGGCTTTTTATAATAGGATAGCCTTTTGAAAGCTCGGTTGTTATTTCGTCAATCTCACTTTGGGAAAATATTTTGTTTAGCTCGCCGAGGCATTTTGCACTCGGTCTAATAACGGCAACATAGCCTGACACGTTATTCGTTGCCTTTGTCATATCTCTATAATAAACATTAGGACCTATGCTGTCAATTTTTAGAGAATAAGTATTGAGCGTTTTTGAAACAGTATATTCTTCGCCGAGCGCAATAAAGCCTACTCTTGCACCCAGAAGCGAGAGCATAAAAAGAATACATACTGTCAGGCTGACAATTCGTTTTTGCATAAAAAGACCCCTTTACACTTTATTATGCGTAAAGGGATGTCGTTTTATTTTCGTTGAACTCTGAAAATTGCGTCGGGTGAGATATCCTTATCGCACTTGAAGGAATAAACATAAGTAGCCTTATTTGCTACATCGGTATATTCGCCCTCGGTTTCGTTATAAAGCTCGTCAACAGTAATTCTATAAGGCTTTTTGAAAGGCTCAACAACCTCCAAAATATCGCCCTGATAAAACCTATTACGTTGCAAAACAGTGAGCCTTCCGTCCTTGCAATCCTTATAAAGAGCGCAAACGTCCCAATTACGAATATAGCCGCCCGTATCAAGTACCTGACCGTTTTTGATTTTTCCGAAGTTAAAGCCGTGGGTATACTCTCTATGGCTCATTTTTTCCATTTCATCAAGTATCCACTGCGACGGCATAAAGCTTTCGGGTCTGCCGAGAGAAATGTATTCGTCAATAGCGTTTCGGTAGGCATACGTTACGATTGCGGTATAGTATTCACTCTTTGCCCTGCCCTCAATTTTGAACGAGTCAATGCCCGCCCTGTCAAGCTCGGCAATTTTGTCTATCATACAAAGGTCACGTGAATTAAATATATATGTTCCGCTATCGTCCTGATTAACAGGAAAATACTGTCCGGGTCTTGTTTCCTCAACAAGATGGTACTTCCATCTGCAGGGCTGAGCACAGTCGCCTCGGTTTGCATCCCTGCCTACCATATAGTCGGACAGAATACAACGACCGCTAAACGACATACACATTGCGCCGTGCACGAAGGTTTCAATTTCGAGCTTGGGATTGGTCTTATCCCTTATTTCCTTTATTTCGTCAAGAGAAAGCTCACGAGCAGTTACGATACGGCTTGCACCCATATCGAAAAGTGCGTTTGCAGCTTCGTAGTTTACAATTCCGACCTGGGTTGACATATGAATATCCGTATCGGGAGCGTATTTTTTTGCAAGCGACAAAACGCCCATATCGGCAACAATGAGTGCGTCTACGCCGATTTGAGAAACATATTTAAGATAATCGGGCAATGCCGGAATTTCGTCATTTCTCGGCAGAGTGTTGCAGGTTAGGTAAAGCTTTTTGCCGCTTGAGTGGACAAGCTGGACCGCCTGCTTAAGCTCGTCGGCATTGAAGTTCGACGGATTTGTTCTCATTCCAAACATCTCGCCGCCGATATAAACGGCGTCGGCGCCGAATTTTACGGCAAGCTTCAGACGTTCCATATCTCCGCTTGGGGATAAAAGTTCTATTTTGTGTTGCATATCAGTATTCCAAATACGGCGCATATTTTTGCACCTTCGACTTAAATTCGGCATAGGTCTTCGCAGTGTACATTACGCCCTTTGTATCATGGAAGAAGAATTTTACATCGGAATTTTCCGGATACAATGCTGCATTGATTGCGGCTGTACCGGGGTTGCATATCGGTCCTGCCGGAAGACCGACAACGGTTGATGAATTATTTGTATTATAGTACGCCATATAATAGTCGGCGGTATGAGACGAGGTTGATGAAAGATTCGGCGACACCTTGTTGGTTATATAGTCGGCAGTGGACTGACAACCGAGAGTTGGGAAATTTGCCTTATCCTTCAAACGATTATGCAAAACGGCGGAAATGGTTTTCATTTGCTCGTCGTTTGCGGCTTCCTTTTGAATAATAGAAGCTATCGTCATAATCTCATACGGGGTGTATCCGAGGTCATTGCATCTTTGCTTAAATTCCTCGGTAAACTTTGCTTCGCCGTTTTCAAGGAATTTCGTCACAACGCTCGAAGCACTCTCGCCTATAAAGAATTCGTAGGTATCCGGGAACATAAAGCCCTCTAATCTATAAGGAATAGAGTCGCTTGCTTTTAGGTCGGCAACAAGCGAATACGAATACTCGGTTGACTGAATAACGCTGAGTAATGCCGCCTTATCGCATACGTCATTATCAGAAAGCTTATTTACGATTTCGGGGACAGTCAAGCCCTCGGGGAAAGCAAGAGTTACCGTTTCACTTGTTGCGGTATCGCCCTGCAAAGTCAAAAGCATACCCTCTAAGCCCATTTTTCCGTTAAGATAGTAAACACCTGCTTCATAAGGTCCGCCGAGACGTGAGGATTTTATAAATCCGTCACGCAGCTTAACAAAGAGCTTGCAGAAGTTCTTACATTTTATAAGACCCTTTTCACTCAAAAGATTAATAGCGTCATTTGAGCTTTCAAGCTGCTGAGAATACGAAACAGTGACATTTGATTTCGTTTTTGTTATGGCGAAAATATCATTCATACAAAGTATTGCATAAATAGAT
>CAMFQI010000182.1 GCA_945980015.1 uncultured Eubacterium sp.
AATACTCGTTTAGCATTTCTTTAATTTCGCTGATTATATTCAAATTATCATCACAAACAACAATATTCATATTACACCTACACAGATTTAGTTAGAACAATTATAACTTAATTTATATCTTATTGCACCACCTTTTGCAAAATTGGTATATTTTTTATGTAAAATTTGCAAAAGCAAAAGCCGAGATTACTCTCGGCGAAACATTTATTATATATTTAATACCAACAAGAGGAACCGTCCCCCTTGTTGGTCAATCGCAGGGGTCGGCGTCTCGACGAAGCGCAAATTATAATCAAAAAAACCTCTTCTCTTCACTCTTCACTCAAAAAAAGGCTCTCGGCTAAATACCGAGAGCAAATTTTTTATCAGTCTGATGTGTAAGGTAAAAGAGCAAGATGACGAGCTCTCTTGATAGCTGTTGTAAGCATTCTCTGGTGCTTTGCGCAAGTGCCGGTTACACGGCGAGGCAAAATCTTTGAACGCTCGGAAACAAACTTCTTGAGCTTTGTTGTATCTTTATAGTCAATGCTTTCAGCTTTTTCTACACAAAATTGACAAACCTTTCTGCGGCTCTTTCTTGGGCCCTTTGCATTATATGCCATTTTGGTTTTCCTCCTTATAAATTAGGGTAATTTTTGTAATTAGAACGGCAAATCGTCGTCATCATCAACGATTTCTTCAAAGTCGCTGTTGTCTGCGCTTGCATAGCTCGGAGCAGCCTGATTGTAGCCATTGTTGGATACAGAGCCTGCTTCGTTCTTTGAACCGCAGAATGAAACGTTATTTGCAAGTACCTCTACCTGCTTTCTTTGATTTCCGTTCTTATCGGTGTAGCTACTTGTTTGGATTGTACCTTCAACTGCAATCATAGAGCCCTTATGAAAATAGCGTGAAATAAATTCAGCAGTCTGTCTCCATGCAACGCAGTCGATAAAATCCGTCTGTCTTTCGGCACCTGCGCGCTGATACGTTCTGTCGCACGCAATTTGAAAGCGGATAACGGAAACATCGCTCGGAGTTTTACGAAGCTCCGGCTCGAAGGTAAGTCTTCCCATCAATGCAACCATATTCAACATAGATGTGAGCCTCCTTAATTATTCGCCTTTTGCAACGATAAGTGAACGAAGCACGCCGTCGGTAATGTTGATTATACGGTCAAGCTCAGCCGGGAACTTCTCTTCTGATGAGAAATTGATAAGAACATAGTAACCGTCGGTTTCGTAGTTGATAGGATATGCAAGCTTCTTCTTGCCCCATTCTTCTACTTCGCCGAGAGTGCCATTCTTAGCGATAAGGTCTGTAAACTTCTTTTGCAAAGCAGCAACAGCCTCTTCACCCTTTGAAAGAGAGTAAACCATTACGATTTCGTAGTCTTTTAATGCCATTCTTCAGCACCTCCTTTTGGACTTTTGGTGCGATTTCTCCTCGCACAAGGATATTTCGCCTGCAACAAGATATTTTGCAAGCCTCGTTATTATAACAGTAAACAGTAAATATGTCAAGCATTTATTTCGCTAATTCATACAAACGACAGGCGTTTTGATAGGTTATATCGAGAACTTCCTGCGCAGGGATTGAGAGAGTCTCGCCGATTTTTTCGGCAATGAACGGAATATACGACGAATCGTTGCGCTTTCCTCGGTAAGGCTCAGGTGCAAGATACGGGCAATCCGTTTCAAGTACGAGCCTGTCAAGCGGAATATCCTTTACTACCTCAAGACTTTTTCGTGCGTTCTTAAAGGTCACAACTCCGTTAAGACCGATATACATTCCGAGCTTTATTATTTCCCTCGCCATTTCCCTTGAACCTGAAAAGCAATGCAAAACTCCCTTTGGCTTTGTTGCTTTTAATATTTCCAGAGTGTCGCCGTGCGCTTCTCTATCGTGAACTATAACAGGCATATCGAGTTTTTTTGCAAGCTCAATTTGTGCTTCAAAGAATTCCTTTTGAACTTGCTTTGTGCTCGACATCCAATGATAATCAAGACCGATTTCACCGATTGCTACGCACTTTTTATGCTTTGCGATTTCCTCTATAATACCTAAATCTTCAAGCGAAAAGCCCTCAAGATTTTCAGGATGAAAGCCTGCGGCGAAATAGAAATAGTCATATTTTTCACTCAAAAGCCTGTTGAATTTACTGCTGTTTATATCACAGCCGCAGCTTACAACACGGCAAACTCCCTTGTCGGGCAAGGAATTAAGCAGGCTTGCTCTGTCCTTGTCAAATTTATCGTCGTCGTAATGAGAATGTGTGTCGAAAATATTATACGCCATTATAAAACATTTTCCTCAATCCATTTATTAATATCGTCGTAAACCTCAGCCTTATTAAGCTCATTAAGGATTTCGTGACGAGCTTCGTGATACAGCTTTAATGTAACCTTATTATGACCGGTTTCGAGCAGCTTTTGATAAACCTGACGAACGCCCTTACCGTAATTTCCGACAGGGTCCATATCGCCTGAGGTCAAAAGTATAGGAACATCAACCGAAACATTCTTATACCACTCGTCCTCATTGCATTTTACAACAAGCTTCGACAAATCCATATAGCCTGCTACCGTGAACAAAAAGCCGCAAAGGTCGTCCGCAACATACTTGTCAACCTCCTCGGTATCACGCATACCCCAGTCATAATGCGTTCTGTGTTCAAACGGCTTGTCATACGCACCGAGTGAAAGATTGTTCAAAAACTGACTGTGATGCTTTTTGCCCTTGAGCGCACCTACAAGCTTCATAATCGGAATACCTGCCTTTGCAAGCGGTGTCGGTCCTGCGGTGCCGATAAAAATTGCGCCGTCGAAGTCACAGCCGTATTCGTTTATGTAGCACCTCATAGCAAGCGAGCCCATTGAGTGACCTGCTATCATAAATTTTTTGTCGGGATATTCGGATTTTGCAATATCGGTAAGCGTCTTTGCGTCAGCGAGAATATTTTTGTATCCGTCGTTATCACCGAAATATCCAAGAAGCTCTCTGTCCTCATTTGATTCGCCGTGACCGAGCATATCGTTCATAAAGATTGCATATCCTCTGCCGACAAAATCATTTATCCAGCTTTCATATCTTGTGCAATGCTCCGCCATTCCGTGATGCATTTGAATAACTGCCTTAACCTCACTCTCCGGTGCCCATTGCCAAGCCTTAATGTCGCAAATACCCGAAGCGCTTTTGTATGTGTATTCCTTTTTAATCATTTCTAAAACCCCTTTTTATTTTATAAAAAATCTTATTTTATTGCTTTCACAAAAAAATCCTTCAAATAATCTGTCACTCCGTTTGAAGCCTGTATTGTTGCAATCATCAGTTCGTCCGAATCAGTTCCTGTAAAATCAATAGTATAATTGTTTAGCATAATTAACTGTGTCAAAAACAACCTTTGCGTTCTTCCGTTTCCTTCTCTAAAAGGATGAATCATATTTATAACACAATAAAAATCCACAATATTCTCAATAAATTCATTAAAACTTAAATCTTGAAAATAATTTTTTTGATTAAGTCTTTCAAAACACCTATTCATTAAACTATCAATATTTTCAACCTTTGCAAAGGTTGTTCCTTTTTTGGTCATATCAACTTTGCGATATTCACCAGCCCATTCATATATATCACCGAAAATGTATTTATGAAGAGCTTTATAATGGTTTTCATCAAAGGTATTATATTTAGGATTTAGATTATATTCCGTAATCCTGCTAAAAGTAATTGCCGTTTCTAAATCCTTTAATACACTATCATCCTTAATTCCAAATTTATTTATCAAACAAGATGTACCTGTCTCTTATACACATCTCCGAGCCCACGAGACGTAGAGGAAT
>CAMFQI010000183.1 GCA_945980015.1 uncultured Eubacterium sp.
GCTTTATACAATGATAGAATTGTTCAGGCAATGCGTTCTGTACGGCGACCTTGTGACGGCTCCCGTTCTTAGCTGGAAGCTCCTGCTTTATGCTTTTGCGTGCGCCGTAGGTACATTGATAGTCGGCATTTGGGTGTTCAACAAATATTCCGACAAAATTGTATATCATCTGTAATATAAATAGAAGCGAGGCTCGGATTTTTCCGAGCCTCATTTGTTTTTTAGAATAATACATTAAGATATTTGAGCGTGTCAACGAGCTTTTCACGTTGCTTTTTTCTTTCCTCACGCCTTACCTTATCCGTATTTTTAATAAGAATTTCCGGCGCACCTGCAAAGATTTTCAAAAATCCTTTTTGCGTTTCCTTGTCGAGCGAACGCCACGCCTCCGCTCCGCCCTTAAGGGAGGGGAGTGTATTGTTTTTGAAATCGAGAAGTCCCTCTTGCTTTGTTTCAACAAGAAGCTTTTCAAGAACGGTATTGAGTGCTTCCTGCTCCTCTTCGTTGAGCGAGGATACCAAATCGTGCAAAACAGCGTCGTTGAGCTTTCCGAGTCCGGTTAAATCGTCTACTTTTTTAAGCTTTCTTCCGTCGAACTGCCACGAAATAAGGTCGTGCTGCAAAGGACCTAAAATGCGGTCGCTTTTGATTACCTCGTAGTCGTTGTCGTGCGACAGCATCATTCCTATAAACGAGGACTGCGGTACAAAATGCCTGTATTTCGGGAGCATTTCGGCATAAACCTCGCTTTCGAGATACGAATAATCCCAAAAGCCCGGACCGTCGTTGTTGTAGACGCACTCAATTCTGTTTCTTACCGCCTTTGAACAATAAAGCGAAGCGTATTGAGCAATAAAGCCGCCCTTAGAATGACCGCAGATTATGATATTGCCGTCGAATTTCTCTGCCACCTTTTCGAGATATTCGATAGAAAGCCTGTTTGACGGAATACCCTTTTGGGTGAGAATATCAAAATCCTCCTTCCAGCCTATGAGAGTATCGTCCGTTCCCTTGAACAAAACTACTATTTTGCCGTTGGGCAACAGGAAGGTTGCCGCTTCAAACTGTACGGCAGGCTTTTGGTTGTATACTCTCGTGCAGGCAACGACCTTCATTTCCTGAAAACGCTTGTATTTGGACATTTCGACCATTTGCTCGCTTATGTTTTTGAGCAGAATAAGACCGACAGGCTCGTGCTTTCTGCCTCTCATTTCAAAAATATCGTCGCACGCCTTTTGGAAATCAACAGGCTCGTCGTCGAAGCTGTCCGAAACAGCCTTGTCAAACGGCATATAATACATACCGCACATCGCAACGTTGTCTGCTTCTCCGAACGGCATTTCGCAAAATGATTTGTCGCCGTATTTTTTTATGTAATCCATCACATTAGCCATAGCTTTTTCCTCTAATATATAGGTTTTTAATCAAATAACGGAGTTGAAAAATATCTTTCGGCAGTATCGGGCAATACCGTAACAACAATTTTGCCCTTACCTAATTTCTTTGCAAGCTTTCTTGCGGCGGCAACATTCGTACCGCTGCTTATTCCGCACATTAAGCCCTCTAAACGAGCTAAATCCTTTGAGGCTTGGATAGCCTCCTCATCGGTGATTATGCAGATATCCTCGTAGATGCTTTGGTTAAGCACCTTCGGAATAACGCCGTCGCCTATTCCCATTTGGTTGTGAGTACCGATTGTGCCGCCTGCTAAAATTGCGGCATTTTCAGGCTCCACCGCCCAAATGGTTATGTCGGGATTTTGAGCCTTGAGCACCTCGCCGATGCCCGTTATTGTTCCGCCTGTGCCGATACCGGAGCAAAAGCCGTCGATTTTGTTTGCAACCTGCTCCAATATTTCAAGTCCCGTGTGATGACGGTGAACCATCGGGTTTGCCGGATTTTCAAACTGCTGAGGAATAAATACTCTCGGATTTTCCTCCCTCATTCTTATTGCCGTTTGGGTACATTCCTCTATACAGTCGCCTATGTTTCCTGCGTCGTGAATGAGAACAACCTTTGCACCGTAATGCTCAACAAGCAGTCTGCGCTCCTGAGATACGGAGTCGGGCATAATGATTACGGTTTCATATCCCTTTACTGCACCGACAAGTGCAAGTCCGATACCCTGATTACCCGAGGTTGGTTCAACGATTATTGTGTCCTTGTTGATAAGTCCCTTTGCCTCGGCGTCGCAAAGCATATTGTATGCCGTTCTTGTTTTTATTGAGCCTCCGACGTTTAGACCCTCGAATTTTACATATATATCGGCGCTGTCCTCGTCAATCATTCTGTTGAGCTTTACCATAGGAGTGTGACCGATACACTCTAAAATATTATTATATACCATTATATAGTGACCTCTCTGCTTTAATATATTTGATTATACCAAATATTAACACCTAATTCAACCAAATATTTGTTGAATTAAAATGATATGTTAGATATAATATAGGTAAACAGAAGCAAAGGGTGTGATTAAAATAAACGAAATCAGATGTCCGAAATGCGGCGAGGCTTTTACAATAGACGAAAATTCTTATGCAAGTATTGCAAAGCAGGTGCGCGACGAGGAATTCAATAAAGAGCTTGCAAGCCGTGAAAGACTTTTTGAAGCACAAAAGAAAGCGGCACTCGATACAGAAAAAGCAAGATTAAATCAGGAACGTGAGCAGAACGTGTTTGAGTTAAAGCAGGAAATAGAAAGACTGAAGGCTCAAATTTCAAGTTCACAAAAGGATACCGAGCTTACCGTAAGTCGTGCCGTTGCACAAAAGGACAGGGAGCTTGCCGACAAAAATGCCGAGATAATCAGGCTTCAGGGCGAGGTTCAGTCGGCAAAAAAGGATGTCGAGCTTAAGGAAAGCACATTAAAGGCGGAGTATTCGGCACAACTCAAGGCAAAGGACGAGGCTATCGAGTTTTATAAGGATTTGAAAACGAGAATGTCCACTAAAATGGTCGGCGAAACTCTTGAGCAGCATTGCGAAACGGAATTCAACCGTCTGCGTTCAACGGGCTTTCAAAACGCTTATTTTGAAAAGGATAACGACGCTCGCACAGGCTCAAAGGGTGACTATATTTTCCGTGAGTGCACCGAGGACGGCGTTGAATTTATTTCGATTATGTTTGAAATGAAAAACGAGATGGACACTACCGCAACAAAGCATAAAAACGAGGACTTTTTCAGGGAGCTTGATAAGGACAGAAATGAAAAGGGATGTGAGTACGCCGTGCTTGTTTCTTTGCTCGAAAGCGAAAGCGAGCTTTACAACAGCGGAATTGTTGACGTTTCTCACAAGTATCCGAAGATGTATGTTATCCGTCCGCAGTTTTTTATTCCGATGATAACGCTTTTGCGCAATGCCGCAATGAACAGTATAGAATACAGAACGCAGCTTGCCGAAATGCGAAATCAGAATATTGATATTTCACGTTTTGAGGACGAGATGAACGATTTTAAGGAAAAGTTTGCAAAAAATTATGACCTCGCAAGCAGAAAGTTCAAGACCGCTATTGAAGAAATTGATAAGACGATAACCCATCTTCAAAAAACGAAGGACGCACTTTTGTCGAGCGAAAACAATCTTCGCCTTGCTAATAATAAGGCAGAGGATTTGAGCATCAAGAAGCTTACACGCAACAATCCCACCATGGCTCAAAAATTCGCCGAGCTAAAGAAGTGATAGTTTATACATATTATATATAGTAAAAAGGCTGTCAAACCGACAGCCTTTTGTTGTGCGATATTGTGCGTTAAATTAGTCTTTCTTAGGACGAATACGCTTTTTCTCTGCCTTGTGCTTTTCCTCTGCGTTTCTTG
>CAMFQI010000184.1 GCA_945980015.1 uncultured Eubacterium sp.
GCGATATGTACGAGCCGTCGTCGTGGGCGGCTAAATCCAGCATAATGCTAAGGGCGTAACGCCCCTTTGTTGAAATCATCATAGCTTTTAATCCTTGCTGTCAAAAAATTCCTGTGCAATACGAACGCTCTCCATTGCGTCCTTTGCATAGTAATCTGCGTTTATCATTTTTGCATAATCACGGGTGAGCACCGCACCGCCGACAAAGACCTTTGCGTCGGTATTTTCGTGAATAAGCGTAATCGTTTTTTCCATATTCGGAACAGTCGTTGTCATCAGCGCCGAAAGTCCGACCAATTTTACATTTTGCTTTATTGCTTCTTCAAGCACTCTTTCGCATTTTACGTCCTTGCCCAAATCAATAACGTCAAAGCCGTAGTTTTGAAGCAGTACCTTCACGATATTTTTGCCGATATCGTGAATATCGCCCTCAACAGTTGCAATAATTATTTTTTCGCCCTTGACCTGCGGCACGCCCTGTAAAACAATATGCGCCTTTATTTCGTCAAACGCCGCCTTTGCACTGTCTGCACTCATCAAAAGCTGGGGCAAAAAGATTTTGTTATTCTCAAAGCCGTCGCCTACAACGTCAAGTGCAGGGATGATATACTCGTTTATTATATCGAGTGAGTCGAGCGTTTTAAGAAGCTGCCTTGCACATTTTGAGCTTTCGTCCTTCATACCCTTTATGATAGCCGTTTTCAAATCAATTTCACTTTGATTGCTGACAATTTCAACATTAACGGCGTTGTTGATATAATTTTGGCAGTTTTCGTCAAGTCCGGCAAGTGCCTTGTAGCTGTAAAACGCATTCATCATCGGCTTTGAATTCGGATTGATAATACCTGCCGACAGTCCGTTGTTCATAGCAAGAGTATAAAACGCCGTGTTGACGGCCTCTCTGTTTGGCAGTCCGAAGCTGATATTCGATACGCCCAAAACCGTGTTTATTCCCATTGTGTTGCGAATATAATCAACGGCTTTCAAGGTTTCAACCGCATTGCTTTTGTCGGTTGAAATTGTCATGGTAAGTGCGTCGATAACGAGATTCTTTTTGTCTATGCCGTATTCTTTTGCACGATTGACAATTTTTTCGGCAATGGCAATTCTGCCCTCAGCACTCGTCGGTATTCCGCCTTCGTCAAGGCAAAGACAAACTACAACACCGCCGTATTTTTTTGCAAGGGGAAAAATCTCATTCATTGATTTTTCCTTGCCGTTGACGGAATTAATCATTGCCTTGCCGTTGTAAATTCTGAGTGCTTTTTCCATAGCCTCGGCGTCACTGCTGTCAAGCTGTAAAGGAGTGGAAAGCACACTTTGAAGCTCGAAAACAGATTTGCAAAGCATTTCGGCTTCATCAATTTCGGGCAAGCCCATATTTACGTCAAGAATATGCGCGCCTGCATCCTTTTGGTTTATTCCCTCACGGATAATATAGTCAATGTCGTTATTTCTCAACGCTTCCTTGAGCAGCTTTTTGCCGGTCGGATTTATTCTTTCGCCGATAACAACGCCGCTTGAAATATCAACAGTTTGAGAATACGAACAAACAAGTGTGTCGTGCTTAAATTCTGGAATTTTCGCTTCAATATTCTTAGTCGCTTCAATCATAGCCTTGATATGCCCCGGTGTTGTACCACAGCAACCGCCTAAATATGATACGCCGATTTGAGCAATTTCTCGCATATATTCTGCAAATTCATCAGGCTCAACGTTGTATACCGTTTTTCCGTTTATGCTTTCGGGAAGACCTGCGTTTGGCATAACGATAACAGGCGTTGAGCAGTATTTTTGAAGCTCCTCAACAAGCGGTATCATCTGCTTAGGACCCAAGCCACAGTTGAAGCCTATTGCGTCGGCGCCCAAGCCCTCGACAACCGCACACGCAGTTTGAACATCGGCGCCCGTCAGCAGTCGTCCCTTTTCGTCGAAAATCATCGAAACGACAAGCGGCAAATCACAGTTTTCCTTGACCGAAAGCATAGCCGCCTTTAATTCATAAAGGTCGCCGAAGGTTTCGCAGATAACCAAATCTGCGCCCGCTTCATTTCCCGCCTTAACAACGTCTGCAAAAATGTCGACACATTCCTCAAAATCAAGGTCGCCCATCGGCTTTAATAATTTGCCGGTAGGTCCTATGTCAAGCGCAACTCTTTTGCCTGTTCTTTTTGCGTTTTTTACGGCGGCCTTGACAAGCTCGTCGACGTTGTCATATTTTAGTCTGTTTGCACCAAAGGTGTTTGCGGATATGATATCCGCTCCTGCATTTGCGTATGCCTCGTGAATGGCATACACTCTATCAGGGTCGGTAATGTTGAGCAGTTCGGGAAGCTCGCCTGCTTTCAGGTTGAGCATACTTCCCATTCCGCCGTCAAAATAAGTAATCATTTTCTGTCCTCAATCTATTCCGATAAATGCCGTAACGCTTTTTGACGGAGCCATTAAGCAAGCGTCCGTCAGCGTTAAGCCGATTCGTTTTTCAAGCTCTAAAAGTGAAAAGAACTTTCTTTGTTGCGTTATATCCAAGTCAAAGTAGCCCGGCGAATATCTCTGTCGAAGCGTTACGCCGTGGTCCTTTTTTATAGTTTCCTCAAGCTCGTCGCAAACCTGCTCGATTTTGTCTGCCCCGGCAGCCTGCAACGCCATAGCAAGCGCAACATCCGTTGCCGACGCAATTCTTATTTCTCGGTCAATTTGTGCACCGAGCGTTGCACCGAACATAACGAGACGCTTGCAGTCCTTTAGATTTTGTGCAAGACGTTCGCTTTCAAACTCAACGCCGTTAACTACGGTCGAATTTTGTGTAACCGTGCAGTCAAAAATACGGTAAAGGCTTTTCGGCTGCGCTTTTTGTTCGATTATATCAATCGCCCTATCGACAAGTGCCAAAATCTGCTCGTTGTCGGTTTTCGACGATGTTCGCATATAGCGAAGAATATCCTGCTTACTCATTAATAATCTGCGAAAGTCCGTTCATTATTGCACAGGCAACATCGGGCTTGTTCATAGTGTAAATGTGAATATTGTTTATTCCGTTTGCCATCAAATCTATTATCTGCTCGGTTGCATAAATTATGCCTGCCTGCTTCATCTTGTCGGGGTCGTCGCCGAAGCGGTCCATAATTCTGAAAAACTTATCGGGAACGCTGCAATTTGATAGCTCAATGGAACGCTTAATTTGGTTTGCATTTGTTATCGGCATAATGCCTGCGATAATCGGCACATTAATTCCCTTTATTCTGCACATCTCAACGAAGTTCAAAAATTTGTCGTTGTCGAAAAACATTTGGGAGGTCAAAAACTCAACGCCGCAGTCAACCTTTTGCTTCAGGTATTCGATATCCTCAACTCTGTTTTTGCTTTCGGGGTGAATTTCGGGATAACAGGCACCGCCGACGCAGATATCGGGATTAATGCTTTTTATCTCATTTACAAGCTGATATGCGTTTGTAAAATACTGCTCGTCGGGAAATTCAAAGCCCTGCGGAATATCTCCCCGAAGCGCCAAGATATTCTCCACTCCGTTTTCCGTCAGCTCCGATACAACCTGATGAATCTTGTCCCTTGTCGAAGTAAGACAGGTGAGATGTGAAAGCGGCTCAATTCCGCATTGCTTAATTTGAGTTGCAATTTCGGTTGTGAAGCCCGAGGTTGTACCTGCCGCACCGTAGGTTACCGACATAAATGACGGAGCAGCCTTGCACATTTCGATTACCGTTTGCTTTGTGCTTTCGATTTTGTCCCATTGCCTGTCTCTTATACACATCTGACGCTGCCGACGAAGGCTTAGGTGT
>CAMFQI010000185.1 GCA_945980015.1 uncultured Eubacterium sp.
CACCTAAGCCTTCGTCGGCAGCGTCAGATGTGTATAAGAGACAGATAACCGCCTACGCCCTGCTGCCTTGCGATAACTCTGACAACAGTTTTGTCATACTGCGGCAAATCCTTTTCGTGCCAGGTGTTTTCGATTTCCTTAGGCAGATAATGAGAAACATTAAGCTCGCAAACAGGCTGTGCAACTATTCCGAACGACTTTTTGTTTCCGAGAATTGTTGCATATCTTACACCTGTTCTGTTACCGCATTCCTGCGGCTTGAGATAATGTACCCAAAGGTCGTTTACGGTTGTAGTGTAAAGTCCGATTTGTGAAGCGCACTTTCTGTCGATATAGTTTTCCTCAGGTCCTGCACCGAGATAAGTTACCTGCTCAAAATCCTTCGGAAGCTCAAACAACAAGCTGACCTCCGGAATTTCGGGGAGATTTTCATTTGGCTTAAATTCAAGGTCGATTTCCATACCGTGCGAGGTTATTGTATAAATCACGATTGCACGGCTTTCGGGCTGAGTGCAAACCTCTGCGCCGCCTACTACAACGACCTTTCTGCCACCTTCTAAAATCTGATAATTTTCAATTCTCCACTTGCTGTTGTTGAATATTCCCGGCGTATCGCCTGCGTCACGCCAGCAACCGAGACGGCTTCCCGCTCTTGTTCCTCGGTCATTGTCTGTAAGCGCTCTCCAGAAATTAAGACGCATAGGAGCCTGCAAAAGCTCTTCGCCGTTAACCTTGATTGAATAAAGCTGATTTCTTTCTCTGCGCTCAAATCGAATATTTACATCCTCGCTTATTACACGAAGCGAGCCGTAGGTGTCGTCAACAAGAAGCTCCTCGCCAAGCTCAAGCTCATCATACGTATTTGAAAACTCGTTTATTACAAACTGCTCGTTTGCAACAATATGACCTGCCTTGCAATAAGGAGTATCCTCTCTTTCACGAAGCTCCAAATTGAGATAATATTCATTGCTTGAAGCCTTTGCAAGCTCAAGATTTACGGTTGTCTTTTCAAAAGGCTCAACATCTACGGTAATTATGCCGTCTGCAAAAACGCCCTTATCACTGCACTGGCACCAATACAAATCATACTTGTTAAGGTTCGTAAACAGGAATTTATTTTTAATCTCAAATATTCCTCGCTCGGAGTCAATAGCCTTGAAATCAACGTTTTGATAAAGCTTTTTTATTTCGCAAAGCTTCGGAGTTACGGTTCTGTCACCGAACAAAAGACCGTTTCCGCAGAAATGTCCGTCGTGGGGATTTTCGCCGAAATCACCGCCATAGGCAAGATACTCTACGCCGTTTTCGTCGGTCGTCAAAATACTTTGGTCAACCCAATCCCAAACAAAGCCGCCCTGAAGACACGGATATTTGTCCCACAGAGTTGTGTATTCATCGGTTGAACCGCAGGAGTTACCCATAGCGTGAGTATATTCGCAGAGGATATACGGTCTTGAATCTCTGCCGGTTACTGCATATTCCTCGCATTCCCAAGGTCTTGCATACATCTTTGACTGAACATCGGACAAATGAGCTTCATCCGGCGCTCTGTCACATTCAAAATGAACAAATCTTGACGGGTCGGTCCCCTTGAGCCACTTATACATTTTCTTCGGTGTTTCGCCGCCGAGGGACTCATTTCCCAAGCTCCAGCAAACAACGCAGGAATAGTTTTTATCACGCTGATAAAATGCCTTAATACGCTCCATACAAGCCTTTTCCCACTCCGGTCTTGAAGCCGGAAGCTGAGGACAGCCGATAATTGTCGACCAGCCTGTACCGTGAGTTTCCATATTATTTTCGTCAATTACATAAAGTCCGTATTCGTCGCAAAGCTCATACCATCTCGGAGTGTTAGGATAATGCGAGGTACGAACGGCGTTGATATTGTTCTTCTTCATAAGCTCAATATCCTGACGCATAACCTCTTCGCTGATATATCTTCCTGTATGACAGTCAAATTCATGACGGTTTGTACCCTTGAAGACAACACGTCTGCCGTTAATACGAATGATGCCGTCACGGATTTCAACACTGCGAAAGCCTACTTTTTGGCTGATATATTCGATAGGCACCGAATTATTCTTGAGCGTGAGAACAACCGTATAAAGATTAGGCTCCTCGGCGCTCCAAGGCTTAACATTTGTAATAATTGTTTTGAGCTTCGTTATGTGCTCCTCGCTTGCATAATGACTGTCAAGTCCAACCATTACACCGCTTTCGTCAAAAACAGCCATATCGACGCTCAAGCCCTCATATGCGCCGTTTGTTTTTACGGTAATATCAAGATATCCGTCATGAAGCTGTGAATCCGGCTCTGCATGAATTTCAAAGTCACGGATATATTCCCTTTCGGTTGTATAGATATATACATCACGGAAAATGCCGCCCATTCTCCACATATCCTGACATTCAAGCCAGCTTCCCGTACACCAACGGTAAACCTCAACGCCGATGAGATTTGAGCCGTTAACAAGATAGCGTGTTATATCAAACTCTGCACGGTTGAAAGTGCTTTCGCTATAGCCGACTCTCTCGCCGTTGATATAAAGATAAAACGCCGATTCAACACCCTCAAAGCACAGTACAACACGCTTTGAAAGAGTCGCCTCGTTTATCTTGATTTTTTTGAGATAGCAGCCTACGGGATTATGCTTAACAGGTGCATTGGGAGGAGTAATATCCTCGCTTCCCTCCCACGGATAACGAACGTTGCAATACTGATTTTGGTCATAGCCCTGCATTTGCCACGAGCACGGAACGGTGATCGTGTCCCAATTATGACTGTCATAATTCGGGTCCGCAAAATCACTCGGCTTGTATGCATAATTTTTGTAAAGCTTAAACTTCCACTTGCCGTTGAGAAGCTTACACATTGATGACGCATAGCGGTCTGCTGCCTTAGCCTGCTCAAGATTTTCGTACGGCATAAGCGTTGCGTGCTGCGGCAATTTGTTTACTGCCACAATTTCGGGATTGCTTTGCCATTCAGTGTAGCCGTCAATAAAATTTCTTTCCATATATCGTTCTCCGTTTCGGTTGATTTTCGATTATCTTCTGTGCATCTTGCCCTCTTGATAGCCCTCTCGTCTTGCGCAAACGCCTACTGAACGAAGCAGGATTTTGATATCAAAGGCTATGCTCCAGTTGTCGCAGTATTCCTTGTCGAGCTTCATTTTTTTGACGAGGGAAATATCGTCTCTGCCGTTTATCTGCGCCCAGCCGGTAAGTCCGGGACGAAAACGGTAAACGCCGTATTCAAGCCTCAGTCTGTGAGCTCTCAGCTCGCTTGAAATAAGCGGACGGGGACCCACAAAGCTCATATCACCTTTTAGGATATTCCAAAGCTGCGGAAGCTCGTCAATACTCGTTTTTCGCATAAATGCGCCGAATTTTGTTATATACTGCTCAGGGTTTTCAAGCTCGCCGGTTGCACAGTTCGGCGCGCCGTTTTTCATAGTTTGGAATTTGTAAATTTTGAAAGGCTCTCCCCGTCTTCCCCTACGCTCGTGACTGAAAAACACATTGCAATCCGGAGTAAAAAAGTTTATCGCCATAATAACGAGAAACAAGGGCGAAAGCATTATCAAAGAAAACAGCGAAACGACTATATCAAACAGTCTTTTCCACTTTGTAGCACCGAAGTACTTATGCAAAAATTCCTTCATTTTTATTCAAACTCTTTCATCGAAAAATTGCCCGACCTCACTATATTGTTTATGCTTCGGTCGAAATCTGTCTCTTATACACATCTCCGAG
>CAMFQI010000186.1 GCA_945980015.1 uncultured Eubacterium sp.
GCAGTAAGAAATCACCGCCCCGATGTTATGGTAAAGGCTTTTGAAATGGCAGGCTACAGCGAAGAAACAGTTAAGGAAAAGTTCGGTGCACTTTACAATGCATTCCATTACGGCGCACCGCCTCACGCAGGTATGGCACCGGGCGTTGACAGAATGATAATGCTCCTCAAGGACGAGGAAAATATCCGTGAAATTATTGCTTTCCCGATGAACAGTAATGCACAGGATATGCTTTTGGGAGCACCGAATTACGTAACCGAGCTTCAGCTTCGTGAAACCCACATTAAGCTTCGCAGACCGGTAGAAAAGAATTAAAGAAAGTGTTTTCGGAGGAATAGATAATGCAAATTACTCCCGATTTAATAAAATATCTTGAAACGCTCGCTCGTATCACTCTGAACGAAGATGAAGAGAAAAAAGTAGGAAACGAGCTTCAGGATATTCTGACCTATATTGATATGCTCAACGAGCTTGATACCGACGGCGTTGAAGCTATGAGCCATTGCTTCCCGGTAACAAATGTTATGCGTGAGGATGAGGTATCTGCTTCAATGACACCTGATGAAATTGTTGCAAATGCACCCGAAAGTCAGGACGGATGCTTCGTTGTACCAAAGACTGTTGATTAAGGAGGGCAATATGGAAATATATGAAATGACTGCTCTCCAAGTAGCAGAAAAAATCAGAAACAAGGAAATCACGAGCGTTGACGCAGTTGAAAGCGTTGCAAAGGCCGTTGAGCAAAGGGATAAAACCTATAATTGCTATGCCTCGTTTGATGTTGATTCGGCTATCGAGCAGGCAAAAAGGGTACAGGCAAAAATAGATAACGGCGAAAGCGTTTGTGCACTTGCAGGTGTTCCTGTCGGAATTAAGGACAATATCTGCGAAAAAGGAAAGCTTACCTCCTGTTCGTCGAAAATACTTTATAATTTTAAGCCGCCTTATAACGCAACTGTAATTAATAAGCTTCTGGCGGCTGATATGGTACCTCTCGGCAAGCTTAATATGGACGAGTTTGCAATGGGTTCAACCACCGAAACCTCTTACTACGGTGCAACTAAAAACCCATGGGATATCAATAGAGTACCGGGCGGTTCATCAGGTGGTGCTGCCGCTTCGGTTGCCGCAGATGAAAGCGTTGTTGCTTTGGGCTCCGACACAGGCGGCTCAATTCGTCAGCCCTGCTCGTTCTGTGGTGTAACAGGCTTGAAGCCAACCTACGGTGCTGTTTCAAGATACGGACTTATCGCATACGCTTCCTCCCTTGACCAAATCGGACCTATCGGTAAGGATGTTCTTGACGTTGCCGCTGTGTTTAATGTAATCAAGGGCAGGGACGAAAAGGACGGCACTTCAATGGCAAGTCAGGAATTTTCGCTTGACGAAATTAAGGCTGATAACATCAAGGGTATGAAAATCGGTATTCCCGTTGACTTCTTTGGTGACGGTATAAACGGTGATGTTGCCGACAGAGTAAAGCAGGCGGCTCAAACGCTCGTTTCTCTCGGTGCAACCGTTGAAGAATTTTCAATGCCTATAGTTAAATATGCAATCCCGACCTACTATATAATTGCCTGTGCCGAGGCTTGCTCAAACCTTTCAAGATTTGACGGCATTAAGTACGGCTACAAGGCTGACGGCACCTTTAATCTCCACGATGTATACTTTAAGTCTCGTAGCGAGGGCTTCGGTATGGAGGTTAAAAAACGTATTATGCTTGGTAACTTCGTTCTTTCGTCAGGCTACTTCGACGCTTATTATAAAAAGGCGTTGCAGGCAAAGGGCTTGATTTGTAAGGCGTTTAACGAAGCGTTTGAAAAATACGATTTCCTTTTGGGTCCTGTCGCACCTACAACTGCGCTGAAAATCGGCGAAGGTCTTTCCGACCCGCTTGCTATGTATCTCGGAGATATCTACACCGTTATGATAAATATTGCAGGTCTTCCGTCACTTGCGTTGCCGTGCGGCTTTGACAGTGAGAATATGCCTGTAGGTATGCAGCTTATCGGAAAGCCGTTTGATGAAAAGACTATTCTGACAGCCGGCTTTGCTTTCCAAAACGCAACCGATTATCATACAAAGAAACCTAATTTAGTTTAAGGAGGCAAGTGAATATGGAATATGTAACCGTTTGCGGTCTTGAAGTTCATACCGAGCTTGCCACAAAAACAAAAATTTTCTGCAACTGTACAACCGAATTCGGCGGCGAACCGAATACTCACGTTTGTGAAATATGCTCAGGTATGCCCGGCACTCTCCCGGTGCTTAATAAAAGGGTAGTCGAGTTTGCAGTTCGTACAGGTCTTGCGCTTAACTGCGAAATCACGCAGTACAACAAATTTGACCGTAAAAATTATTTTTACCCTGATTTGCCAAAGGCTTACCAAATTTCACAGCTTTATCTTCCTATCTGCCGTAACGGTTGGGTTGAGATAAACGACAGTATTAACGGCGGCAAAAAGAAGGTTAGAATACACGAAATTCATATGGAGGAGGACGCAGGAAAGCTTGTTCACGACGATTGGACTGAAAGCACTCTTGTAAACTATAACCGTTGCGGTGTTCCTCTTTTGGAGATTGTTTCCGAGCCTGATATTGCAAGTGCCGACGAGGCAGTCGAGTATGTCGAAAAGCTCCGTGCAATTCTTCAGTTCTGCGGCGTTTCCGACTGCAAAATGCAGGAGGGCTCGCTTCGTGCCGACGTAAATGTCTCCGTTATGCCGAAGGGCTCAACTGAATTCGGCACCCGTACCGAAATGAAGAATATCAACTCGTTTAGGGCTATCAAAAACGCTGTTGAAGCCGAGGCTCAAAGACAGATTGAGCTTATCGAGGACGGCGATAAAGTTGTTCAGGAAACACGCAGATGGGACGACTCAAAGGGCACTTCTTATTCTATGAGAAGCAAGGAGGACGCACAGGATTATAAATATTTTCCCGAGCCCGATTTACCTCCTATTCAGCTTGACGACGAGTATATTGAGAGCATTAAGGCAACTCTTCCCGAGCTTCCCGAAGCGAAGAAGCAAAGATATATTACCGATTATTCACTTACCGAGTATGACGCAAATATCCTTTGCTCCGATAAAAATTATGCCATTCTGTTTGATAAGACAGTAGAAATAACAAATAATCCAAAGGACTCTGCTCACTGGATTATGGGCGACCTTATGAAGCTGCTTAATGATTCACAAACCCTGCCTGAAAATATGAGCTTCCGTCAGGAAAGCCTCGGCGAGATTATTAATCTTGTAAACGGCAATAAGATTTCACGTGAATCAGCCAAGAAGGTGCTCAAAGCAGTTTTTGAGGATAATGTAATTCCCGAAGCTTATGTAAAAGAACATAATATGGAAATGGTTTCCGATACCGGCGCAATAAAGTCGGTTATTGAAGAAATCGTTGCTAATAACGAAAAGGCTGTACAGGAATATAAGGACGGCAAGGATAAATCCTTTAACTTCCTTGTAGGTCAGTCAATGCGTGCCTTAAAGGGCAAAGCCCCATCAACCGAGGTAACCCGAATCCTTAAAGAACTCCTCGGCTGATATATAATAAGTATAAATAAAAGAAGTACTGAAAAGGATAACGCCACATAAGGAAGTAATTTGAAAGCATGATTGAAAATAAAAAAATAATATACGCATAAGAAAACGGCGGCAAGGAGAGCAGTTCTCCTTGCCGCCGTTATTTTAATCATCATCGTTAGACCAACCGGATATAATATGT
>CAMFQI010000187.1 GCA_945980015.1 uncultured Eubacterium sp.
CTTCTCTCACTTTGACGAAATCGTCGCTTTGTATGATACTGCAAAGGAAAATGTTGCTATTGCAGAAAAGGAAGAAGCAGAAGCTGAAGCAAAGCGTCTTGCCGAGGAAAAGGAAGAGCTTGAACGTCGCAAGGCGGAAAAGCTCGCAAAGAAGGAAGCCAAAAAGGACGCCAAAAAAAATAAGTAAATTTTGAAAAAGAGGTGGAAATTTTCACCTCTTTTTTGTATAATATTAAACCATAAAGGAGGCTTACTTATGGAATACAGAGATTTATTCAACGAATGGTTGAATTTAGATAGTGAAACAAAAGAAGAACTGCTTTCAATCAAAGACGAAAAGGAAATCGAAGACAGATTTTATAAGGATTTGGAATTCGGTACCGGCGGACTTAGAGGAATTATGGGAGCCGGCTCAAACCGTATGAATAAATATACTGTTGCAAGAGCAAGTCTCGGTCTTGCAAACTATTTTAATTCAAAGAAGAATAACGCCGATTCTAATGAAATATGTAAAATAGCCATAGCATACGACAGTAGAAATAATTCTGAGTTTTTTGCAAAAACAGCCGCAGTTGTCTATGCGAATAACGGCTTTGAGGTTTTCCTCTTTGACAGACTTGTACCTGTTCCCGTATTGAGCTTTACTACTGCTTATCTCGGTTGTGACGCAGGCGTTATGATTACCGCATCGCATAATCCAAAGGAATATAACGGCTACAAGGTTTATGATTCAACAGGTTGTCAGCTTTGCACCGAGGAGGCAAAAAGCGCCCTTGACTACATCAACTCGGTTAATGATTTCGTTATTGTTGACGGTGTTGAAAATGTATTCGAGCATAATAATATACACCGCCTCGGTGACGAAACAGTTGACGCCTTTATTTCAAAGGTTAAGGAGCAATCCGTTTATGATGAAAAAAGCGACCTGAAAATTGTATACACTCCGCTTCATGGAACAGGAAATATTCCCGTTCGCAAGGTTTTGCAGGGTATGGACGTTATTGTAGTAAAGGAGCAGGAATTACCCGACGGTAATTTTTCAACAGTTCGTTCTCCCAATCCCGAGGAAAAGGATGCGCTTAACCTCGCAATTCAAACTGCTCAGTCGGTTCAAGCGGATATCGTATTAGGCACCGACCCCGATTGCGACAGAGTCGGCGTTGCGGTTAGACAAAACGACGAATATGTACTGCTTACCGGAAACCAAACAGGCGCCCTTTTAGTCAATTTTATAATGACGATGCATAAGAACGATTTGAATGAAAAATCAACTCTTGTAAAGACTATCGTAACCTCCGAGCTTGGTGCAAATATTGCACTTAATTACGGTGTAAAGGTTGAGGACACTCTCACGGGCTTTAAGTATATCGGTGACAAGATTAATAAATATCTTGCGTCGGGAGAAAGAGAATTTGTTATCGGGTATGAAGAAAGCTATGGCTATCTTGTAGGTACTCATACAAGGGACAAGGACGGCGTTGTTTCCTCAATGCTTATATGCCAAATGGCTTCTTGGTACAAAAATCAGGGCAAAACGCTCGTAGACGGACTAAACGAAATTTACGATAGCTACGGCTATTTCCTTGATTCACTTGACAGTTTTGTCCTAAAAGGCAAGGACGGTGCGGCAAAAATCAAGGCTCTTATGCAGGAATTTAAGCAAAAGGGTGATACAATTTTGCCTGATATAAAGGAAATTATTGATTACTCTGTCGGCATTGGTGATTTGCCAAAGGAAAACGTACTCAAATACATATTTAACGACGGCTCGTGGCTTGCAGTACGTCCTTCGGGTACGGAGCCTAAAATTAAGGTTTATTATTCAATAGTCGATAAAGACAGGCAAAATGCTCATATTAGACTTGAAAAAATAAAGAGCGTTATGTCGGGCGTTATTAATTCATAATGGGAGACTTACAGGTGGAAAAGGTTAAAAGCTATATCGAAAATACAGTACAGCCCAAAATTCAGGGAGACGGCGGATGGATAGAATATGTTTGCCTTGAAAACGGCGAGCTGACTGTTATATTCAGAGGAGAATGTTCAAAGTGCCTTATTTTGCACAGATGTGTTTATTGGCTTGAGCAGGAAATAAAAAGAGACTGTAAGGTTGATGTTAAGATAAATGCAGTACGCAAAAGACCGTATTTTCAGGATGTATAAGGAGTAAGCTGTGGCACATATAAAGGTTGTTAGACGCTCAATGCGTCCCGAGGAATATACAGATTTACGCTTTGGATGGCTCAAAAGAAATATTTATTCTTCAAGGTGGGAAATTGAAAATCTCCAAATTCGTGATGCAAGACAGATTTCGGAAATGGAGTATGAATATTACTCCGATGATTACAGACCGCTAAAAAAGGGTGATATGTATTTTACACCCGACGGAACTGCATTTATTAAGGCGGACGTTGATATTCCCGAAGAATTGCAGGGCAAGGAGCTTTGGCTGACGCTGAAAACCGCAGCCGAAATTTGCGTAAAAATTAACGGCAAATATGTAGGCGGTGTTGACCCGAACAGAGAGAGAATGTTGCTTTCTCCGTATATCGACGATTCAAAAACTCTTCATATCGAAATGACCGGCTATAATCGTTCAAAGCCCGACGACGAACGAAATCCCGAAAGTTTGAGTGTAAGAGGCTGTCGCCAAATTTTTGAGGGCTGCTATATTGCAACCGTAAATCACGAGGTTCAGGATTTAGTATGGGATTTAGAGCTTTTGCTCGATATAGCAAAATCCGATTTGTTCAATGAGGACTACCGTGATTTTCTTAACCGAGAGCTTAATAACGCACTTAACTTTATTGATTTTGACGATGAAGAGCTTTCGGGGATTGCTCAAGCAAAGCAGTATATCGACGATGTTGTTTATGCGAATGATAACTACAAGGGCAACGGTGATGTTGCGCTTATTGCTCATTCCCATCTTGATATCGCTTATTATTGGCGCAGAATACATGCTGTACAAAAGAATTTGCGTACCGTTCTTATTCAGCTTCGTCTTATGGATAAGTATCCCGATTTTAAGTATACCCATACTCAGCCTTATATTTATGAAACTCTTGAAAAATACTATCCCGATATTTTTGAGGAGCTTAAAGAAAAGGTTAAAAACGGACAGTTTGAGCCTGTCGGTGCAATGTATGTTGAGCCGGATTGTAATGTTCCTAATGTCGAAAGCCTTATAAGACAGTGTCTTTACGGTCAGATGGCTTATGAGCGTATGTTCGGTAAGAGGGTGAATAACGCATGGCTTCCCGATGTTTTCGGCAATAGCTGGATTATGCCCCAAATTCTCAAAAAATCAGGCGTAGACTATTTTGTCTCCAATAAAATGTCAACCTGGAATGATACAAACCGCTTCCCTCATAACAACTTTATTTGGAAGGGTATTGACGGCTCAAGCGTTTATGCCTGCGTTCCACCTACTCATTTCATAACCTGGAACGCTCCGTCTCAAATTCAGGAAAATTGGAATGCCTATATAGACAAGGATACCGGCGGTCAAACTATGAATATGTTTGGCTACGGTGACGGCGGCTCGGGTTGTACCGAAGAAATGATTGAGCTTATGCATAGGTTTGACAAATTGTCGATTATGCCTAAATGCGAGCATATGTCGGGCAAGGAATTCCTCGAAAGAAACCTTAAGGATAACAAAAATCTTGAAGTATGGGACGGCGAGCTTTACCTCGAAATGCACCGTGGTACCTTTACAACAAAGAG
>CAMFQI010000188.1 GCA_945980015.1 uncultured Eubacterium sp.
GATTCCTCTACGTCTCGTGGGCTCGGAGATGTGTATAAGAGACAGATCTCAAGCCGTTCAGCGCACTTGATGTAATAGCTGAGCGCAACAGAATAACAGACTTGTTCTCCGAAAATAACGCAAAGCAAATTACAGATTTCTTTCACCACCGTTCCATGGTGGAAAGCAAAGCACAAATTGAGCTGGATTTGGATTTGCTCCCGCCGGAATACGATAAAGTATTTTTCAAAGAAAGTAATGCGCTGATTGCAGAGATTATGGAAACCCTCGCATTCTATAATGCTATATCCACAGATATGCAAAAGGCATATAAACAGTTGACGGTATTTGCAAGCCGGGTGGACGAAGCAAATCGCTTTGACGAGGAACATTTACTGCCGATTGCATTGGAAGTATTCGGTTCTGTTCCGTTCCCGGTGACAACGGAATATGTACCAACAAGGAAAAATGCAAAAAGCAAAACAGAAACGCTTGCCCGCAGATTGTATTTTGATAGCTATTACAGCTTCATCATTACCGATTTCTTTGAGGGCTTACATTACGGGCATTATCCAAGGAGGTGCGGTGTCTGCAAAAAGTATTTTTTGATGACCTCTGCCCGCCGTCAGCAATATTGCAATGGACTCTCGCCTTATGAGGTCAGAGGAAAAAGAGTTACTTGCCGAAAATACGCCGCGAACATTAACCGCAAAGAGCTTGCCGCCGCAGATCCCGTTGTGGATATTTACAACCGCCGCTGTGCCGCTATCCGCACTGAAAAGGGCAGGAAAACCATAACGGAAGAATTTGCAAAGGCGGCGCAGACCTTGGCAAAGGAATACAAACTGAAAGCACAGCAGGACGCAGGATACGCCAACAGGCAATATGCGATAGATATGCGTCGTGAACGGCTTTATGAGGAAACAGATAAACGATTAAAACAATCCCGTTAAATACACGAGGGAGGTGGCTGCCGTGAAAGAATGGGAAAAAGAATTACAAATATACCGTTTGATGCCGGCGCCGCCGAAAGAGAACAATTTACAAAAATATATACTCCGTTACCTTTCTAAAAAAGATGATAAATATATCTCTTGGTTTCTGCATTACTACGAGCGCACCATCAATGACAAGGTAATGAGCATTGTTCAGGATTATGCGATGGTCGGGCATTTCTTGGATATAAAGCAGGCATATATCATCGGAATGCTGAAAGCTTTGCAGGACTACGATCCCAATCGTGGCGTTCCTTTTATCGCATATAAGGAATATGCCGCTATGCGGGAGGTACACGAATATATCCGTACTATGCGGACGGGCTTTACGGTTCAGAGCAATGATGAGTATTTGCGGCTGAGAAAAGCTATGCGGTTATTTCGTGAATATGGCGGCAAGGTGGATAGTGTAACCATTCAAAAAATTGCACAGGTGATTGGTGCAAGTGAAAAAGATACCGCTGAAATCATTCGGTCGGGAATGCAGAATATGCAGTTTGTGGACTATTACTGGCAATATGCCGACGAGGACAGCGAAGAAAGCCGGGAAGAAATAGCCGCTGATGGCACATCTGAACCAGATAAGCTGTTTTTCCAATTGGAACGAGCCGAAGCGGTCATGGATGCATTTGAAAATTTGAATTACCGTGAACGGGCAATAGTTTCCGCACATCTGGGCTTTTGTATGGAGTGCTATTCCACAAAATATTATGATAAGAACGATTTGGATGTAGACGGCAATCCGAAATTGAAATCCCGACCGAAAGAAGCGTTTATTGATATTGCAATAGACCACGGTTTGGCTTCTCCTGATACCGCAGACAAAACCTACCGCAAAGCATTACAGAAAATGAAAGAAAAGCTAAAAGATGTATAAAGAAAAGCCGACTATATGTATATGCATCGGAATTATGATGAAACAACACTTACTTAGTATCTGACTTATAATGAATAAAAGCAGTTGACACGAAAAGGGAGAACAGTTAAAAAATCATATTATTTTAAGGCGGAGTAAAAAGCACTCCGCCTTTTTATGTGATAACATCACGGAAAGCGGTAAGGAAATTTGATAAAATAACACTATAAGCTGACGAAAGGAATTCGACGCATGAATTATATCATTACATTTTTAGAGGGGATAATCTCCTTTATATCACCGTGTATGCTACCGATGTTGCCTATTTACATTTCATATTTTGCGGGGCAAAGCAAAAACGATAGCAACAAAAATCCCAAGATGATATTTAAGGTTATTGCCTTTGTGGTGGGCTTTACGGTTGTATTTACGGCTCTCGGGCTTTTCTCGGGAACGCTTGGAAAACTGCTTTCCGAATATCAAGCAATCATAAATATAGTTTCCGGCGTTATTGTAATATTGTTCGGCCTTTCTTATTTGGAGGTTTTCCGCATTCCGTTTTTTAAGGGAATGCATAAGGGGTATAAAGTAACGGGAATTGCATCGGCTTTTTTATTCGGAGCAATTTATTCCATCAGTTTAACCCCTTGCGTTGGAGCTTTTCTCGGCTCTGCACTCATGCTTGCTTCAAGCGCAGGCGGTGCTTTAAAAGGTGCGACATTATTGCTGACATATTCCCTGGGGTTGGGCATTCCGTTTATATTTTCCGCAGTGCTGCTCGATAAGCTATCGGAAGCCTTTACCTTCATCAAAAAACATTATAAGGTAATCAATTTGGTTAGCGGTATTTTATTGATAATAGTCGGACTTGCAATGGCATTTGGACTTTTAAATTCACTTTTGGCTATTACTATGTGAGGTGAGAAAATGAAAAACAAGGTATGGATAATAATTGCGGTCGCATTTGTTGCGATTATGATACTTGCGGCAGTGCTATATCCGAAGCTTTCGGAAAAGTATTCTACTGATGAAAAGCAGAATAACGCTTCTTCTGAAAATGTGGTTCAAGCGGATGATTTCACTGTTTATGATTCGGAAATGAATAAAGTAAAACTTTCAGATTACTTTGGCAAACCAATCGTCATAAACTTTTGGACATCTTGGTGCGGCCCGTGTAAGTCCGAGCTTCCGGCATTTGATGCGATGTACGAAAAATACGGTGATGAGGTCGTATTTATGATGATAAATCTCACCGACGGATATAACGAAACAGTAAACGGTGTCAAAGAATTCGTACTTGACAGCGGCTACAGTTTCCCCGTATATTACGACACCAAATATGACGCAGCTAACACCTACGGCATTTATTCAATCCCCGAAACGGTGTTTATCAACACCGATGGCTCGATTTACCATACACAGCTCGGTGCCATGAGCGAAAAGGTTTTGGAAAATTATATTAAGCAAATGATAGGAGAAGAAAAATGAAGATCAAATTAAATCCCGATACGGAAATTGTCAACACCATAAAAGAAGGACTGAAAAAGACAGGCGGTTACTGCCCTTGCCGCAGAGAAAAAACAGATGATACCAAGTGTATGTGCAAGGAATTCAAAGATCAGATCGCCGATCCTAATTTTGAAGGATTTTGCCATTGTATGCTCTATTACAAGGAAAAGTAATATTAACACCGGATACTTAAGTAAAATTTAATAGACTTATTTTATAATCGGAGGAATGAGGATGGCGTCTAAACGATATGCGACCGTAGATAAAAGAATTTGCGTTGCCTGCGGCGCTTGTGAGAAAGCTTGTCCGTTAGGAGCAATAAAGGTACATAGAGGATCTGTCTCTTATACACATCTGACGCTGCCGACGAAGGCTTAGGT
>CAMFQI010000189.1 GCA_945980015.1 uncultured Eubacterium sp.
CGCAAGGTCCAGCAACGAGATAGGCTTTCCTGCCTTTACGTCACTTTCAAGCTCTGCCACCGTAGGTTGAGCGTCAACCCCGTGTTTATTATCGCCGTTATTTACAATACCGTCAATCATGTCATAGTCGTCTTCTATAGACATCTCAGCATTTTTCAGATAATTGTCCTTAACAGCTTCCCAATCTGCTTTTTCTATGCCGAAAATACCATCAAACCCTTCAATCTCACTTGTATCCAATACCATTGACTCGGTATTGTCATAGTGGAGCATATACACTGCCGCGTCCATATCAAACAGCTTCTGTGCCACATCCTTTGTAAGCGGCAACATATTTTCATAGCTGTATCCGTATGCGTTCATATCTGCTAATGTGATGTTGGGATCGGGTAAGTCCACAGACATTTGTGATAATGCCTTTTCGGAAATATCGTCAAGAAGTCTGTTTTTCTCACTGTCGGGCATTGGCTCACCGTATGGCAGTTTAACCTCGTATTCAGAAATAATCTGCTCCTTAATCTGCTCAAGCTTCATATCAGGATTGTCTATCTGACCGCCGTCAACAAGCTTCAATGTTTCCTTATCGTAAACAGAATAATCCCACACATTATCAGCTGTTTTCTGTATATACAAATAATTGATACTGTTTTCAAACATTGCTTCGTCAAGGTCAAGCTGCTCATTGTCAAGACCTCGTTCTTTCTTGACTTCGGCATAGTGTTTATCAATGTCGGTAATCATAGCACTTGAGGTCTTGTTGATTGTTTCAAGGGAAGCTTTCAATTCCGACAGTTCCTTGCCATTGCTCCACGAAGCAATATATCCGAAGCTGTTTTCCTCGGTTTTAATACCGTAATACGCACATACCGCAAATGAGATACTTTCTGCTTGAACTTCTTCTGTGTTTCGGTCGAGCTTGGGCTTATCTGCATCCTGTTCAGCTGTCTGAACCTTCTCGTCTTTTGGTATGTTATGAAGTTTAGAATGTGCCAACTCGTGCAAAAGTACCGATACCGTCTGAACCTCACTCATACCATCGCGGATAACGATTTTCTGCTCATCAAGAGAGAAATACCCATCCGCATTGCTTATCGGCTCAAAGGTTATGGGAACGGACGAGCTGCGCTTTATTGCTTCTAAAAACGCATCATAATTCTGCACATTACCCGATAAATCGCTTGCAAGCTGCGGCAAGGGTTTTCCGGCGGTTTGACTTACATCGAATACAGATACAACTCTGAACATCGGGATTTGAATTTCCTTTTCAACCTTAACCTCATTACCGTTATCATCAAGCATAGGCAATTTGGTATCGGGATCAAGCTTTATTTCCTCAATCTTTTTCTTGTACGGAGTCGGAGCAATAATCTTAATGCCTTTTTCACCCTTTTTCACATTGCGCCCGAATTGGTCGTGCCATTTATTAAAACCGGCAACAAGTGTAGCATTAGGATTTTGCATATAAATAAGCATTTGGTTATTTACACTGTAGCGGTGAAAACGGCTCATAGTCTGAAGATACTGCTGATACTTATCCGATTCAAACAATTCTTTTATGCCGTTTTCAATACTGTCGGTAATATCCTTTAACCGCTGCTTGTTTGTCTTCTTTTCCTCCGCAGGCTGAGTTACCTCTGTTTTCTTGTTATCAGCCATTTAAAGTACCTCCTTTCGTAAAATCAAGACCGAATGTTGTTTTTGTCCCATCATCGGTCATAACGATAAAAGCATCGTACTTTTTACCTGTTTTTTCGGAATAAATCCCACTGACATAGGCTTTGCCGTCTTTAAGCAGCTTTTCAGCCATTTTAGATGACAAGCTCACTCTCTTTGAGGTTAAGAAGCGATTGTCTTTCCACAGAGCAAATCTGCAATTATTCTTTTCACAGAAGTAGCCTTTTTTGCTCTCTGTAACATTACTGCCGCAGCGAGGACATTTGCCGACAACTTCTCGCCCTGATGGGAATAACACCTCAGCTCCGTCAATTACCTTGTAATCACGGACAAGAGTATTCACCATATTCTCAATCGCAGACATAAAATCATCGGGGTTTATTTCGCCCTTTTCAATCAAAAGCAACTGCTGTTCCCATTGTGCCGTCAATAGTGGGGACTGTAATTCCTCCGGAAGTATTGTTATGAGAGAAGCACCAATGCCTTCAGGTATAAGATGTACATTTTTCTGTCCCTTTGTTCTTGTAACAAAACCCACCGAAACGAGCTTTTCAATGATAGCCGCTCTTGTAGCCGGAGTTCCTAAACCGCGTCGGAACAAACTCCGCTCCGTTACACCCGCCGTTTGGCGGGTATCCACTCCGCTTTGTTGTTCCTCCTTTTCCCCACGCAAGCCCGCTTGCGCGGGGTACCCCGAAAAGGCTTCATCGGGAATATCGTTTGCACCCGCATTTTCCATTGCGGAAAGTATTGTGTCCTCTGTAAAATGCTTTGGAGGAGTTGTTTTGCCCTCTTTAACAGATATATAATTTGTAATTAACGACTGTCCTTCGCTGAGTTTAGTCGGATTGTTATCTTCATCATCTGTTTTAACAAAGGCTTTCCACCCAAGGTTAATAACCGATTTGCCTTTGGCGTTAAATTCCTTGCCTCCGCAACAAATCACAACTGATGTTTCTGTATATACATACGGTTCGCTGACAGCACAAAGTGTTCTCTTTGCTATAAGCTTTAAGATTTCCTGCTCTCCTGCAAGGAGAGAATGGGTATCAGTGTTTTTTTCACTCTTTGTAAGAATAATTGCATGGTGGTCGGACACCTTTTTATTGTTGCAAACCTTATCCTTATCAATGCTGTTTGGGGACACTAAACCAAGAACATCAGCGGATATTGCGACAATCTCATCTACGGTATTTTTCATATCCTCAGTAAGAAATTTGCTGTCTGTTCTCGGATAGGTGCAGAGCTTCTTTTCATACAAGGATTGAAGGTAATCAAGTGTTTGCTGAGCAGTATAACCCAACGTTCTGTTAGCTTCTCTCTGAAGCGTAGTCAGGTCGTAGAGTGTAGGAGCTTTTTCGCTCTTTTCCTTGCGTTCTACAGCTTTAACTACTGCTTCTTCATTGTTGCAAATTTGTGCAACAGCTGCTGCACTTTCTTCATCGGCAAAGCGTTCGCTTTCTGCTTTAAACCCATCAAAATCAAGAAACACCTTATAGAACGGTTCGCTCTTAAAGGCTTTGATTTCAGCTTCACGCTGTACAATCATAGCAAGTGTGGGTGAGATTACTCTGCCGACGTTTAGTGTTCTGTGATACAGTACGGAAAACAATCTTGTCGCATTTATACCAACAAGCCAGTCTGCCTTACTTCGGCATAAAGCAGCGTTATACAATGCGTCATATTCACTGCCGGGACGGAGATTATTAAAAGCGTCCTTTATAGCCGTATCCTCCATAGAGGAAATCCATAAACGCTTCATAGGTTTACTGCATCCGGCAAGGTTAAACACCGTTCTGAAAATCAATTCACCTTCACGTCCGGCATCACAGGCGTTAATTACCTCTGTAACGCTTTTATCGTGCATTAAATTTGATATGATTTCAAACTGTTTTCTTTTATCCTCGCTTACCGCGTACTGCCATGTGTCGGGAATAATCGGCAAATCCGAATGTTTCCACTTCCCGTAGCTCTCATTATAGCTTTCAGCCTGTGCAAGCTCTGCCAAATGACCGAAGCACCAAGAGACGG
>CAMFQI010000190.1 GCA_945980015.1 uncultured Eubacterium sp.
AGATTCCTCTACGTCTCGTGGGCTCGGAGATGTGTATAAGAGACAGCACTCCGACTTTTATCGAGGATAATGAGGCAAAGGTGAAGGCACTTCAGGAAAAATATGAGTTCACCTACGAAATAATTGAAAAGTAATAAAGCAGGCTACATAATGACAAAGAATAAGATTTTTACTGTTGCAACGGCACATCTTGATACTGTTTGGAGATGGGAGCTTGCAAAAACAATCGAGGAATTTATTCCCGATACAATCGAAAAAAATATTGCTTTAATCGAAAAATACCCCCATTATCGCTTTAATTTTGAGGGTGCTTTTCGTTATGAGCTGATTGAAGAATACTATCCCGAGGCGTTTGAAAAAATCAAGCAGCTTGTTGCCGACGGCAAATGGTGTGTCAGCGGTTCGGCTTATGAAAACGGTGATGTAAATATTCCGTCACCCGAGGCACTTTTCAGGAATTTCCTTTACGGAAACGGCTATTTCAAAAAGAAGTTTGGCAAAACCTCTAAGGATGTTTTCCTGCCCGATTGCTTCGGCTTTGGTTATGCATTACCGAGTATAGCAAAGCATAGCGGTCTGATCGGCGTTTCAACTCAAAAATTGGGTTGGGGCGGAGCTTATGAACGACCGTTTGATATCGGTGTTTGGCGTGGCGTTGACGGTAGCTCAATTTACGCTTCACTTGATCCGCAGTCATACAGATATAAGTTTGACGGCGACGTAAGAGGCGACCTGTCGATAATCAACAAAATTGTCGATAACGGAATTAACTGCGCTTTGCCTTGGACTATGAACTATTACGGAACAGGTGACTGGGGCGGCGCACCGACCGAGCAAAGCGTTCTTGCAGTGAATTACAGCGTAGAAAAGAACGAGGGCAACGAAACGCAGGTAATTTCAGCCTCGTCCGATGAGATGTTTATTGAACTCGACAAATTGTCGGAAAAAGAAAAATCCGGGCTTCCTGTTTGGGATAACGAGCTTGTTATGCGCTCCCACGGCGCAGGCGGCTATACCTCAAGATGTATGAGTAAGCGTCTTAATGCTCAAAATGAGGTGCTCGCCGATTATTGCGAAAAAAGTTGTGTTTCGGCAAGTCTGCTTACCTCGTTCAAATATCCGAGAGAGATTATTGACTCTGCTTGGAAAAAGGTCATTGCTCATCAATTTCACGACGATATACCCGGAACCTCGACCATGCTCGTTTATAATGAAAGCTGGAACGATTATTTTGCTTCTCTCAAGCAGTTTCAGGGTGAATATCAAGCGGCAGTCGGAGCACTTGCAAACGAGCTTGATACCTCGTGGTGCGAGGAATGTGCGGTTATCGTTAATAACCCTGTTGCAGTTGAGCGTACCTGCGCGGTTGAGGCTCACATAAAGCTAACCCGTAATGCAAAATATGTTAAGGTGCTTGACGAAAACGGAAACGAGGTTCCCTCGCAGGTTGTTTCAAAAAACGGCAAGGAATTTGATATCGTATTCCTTGCAAGTGTAGAGAGTGTAGGCTATCGTGTTTACGACGTTCAGGGTACGGACGAAAAATGCAGCCTTAAAACCGACCTAAAGGTTACTGCTCACACTCTTGAAAATTCAAATTATAAGGTTATTTTCAATAAAAACGGCGACCTTGCCTCGCTGTTTGATAAAAGGCTGAACAAACAGCTTCTTTCAGCACCGATAAAGCTTGCGCTTCATCATAATTTAGGCGAGCTCAATTATCCTTCGTGGGAAATGCGAAAGGAGGATTTGGACTCCGAGCCGTATTGCTACGCTAATACTCCGAGCTTTGAGATTGTCGAAAACGGTCCTGCACGTATTTCTCTGAAAATAACACGAAGTGCTAATTCAAGCACCGTTGTTCAGGTTGTCAGCCTTGAAGCCGGTGGCGATACCGTTAGAGTTGATAACTTCATTGACTGGCTTGAACGCCGAACCTTGCTTAAGGCACAGTTCCCGCTTTCGTGCTCAAATTCCGTTGCCTCCTATGACTTGGGACTCGGCTATATTAAGCGTGGTAATAATACCGAGAATCTCTATGAAGTTCCTGCACAGAAGTGGGCGGATTTGACCGACAAAAACGGTGAATACGGTGTAAGCATTTTCTCGGATTGTAAATACGGTTGGGATAAGCCGACCGATAATATTATTCGTCTGACCTGCATCCATACACCTGCCGGTGCGTTTACAAAGGATGCACGTCAGGATTTGCAGGATTTGGGCAGAAATTATTTTTCATTCGGCATTTGCTCTCATAAAGGTGCCGTCGGCTCACAGACTCAAATCGGCGCTCAATGCTTTAATCAAAAACCCGTCGCTTTTACAACAAGCTCAAAGAAAAGCGGCAGTCTTTCGACGTCATTCAGCCTTGCTTCACTCAGTACAAACGACGTGCTTTTAAGAGCCGTGAAGCTTGCGCAGGATAGCGACAGCGTTGTTGTACGCGTGAACGAGGGCGTCGGTCAGGCTCATAAAAACGTTGAGCTTAGCTTCTTTGCCGACGTAGTGAAAGCCGATGAAGCGACTGCCTGTGAGGAAATAGTTTCTTCGGCAAAGATTAAAAACGGAAAAATCGTGTTTGATATAAAGCCGTTTGAAACAAAAACCTTTGTTCTCACTCTTGACTGTAAGAAAAATACCGCAAGTGAGAACTACAAAAAGCTGACTCTTGACTATAATGCTTCGGGCATTACGGCAGATGATTATAAGGTTAATTGTATTTTGCAGGGTAGCGGCTGCAGTCTTCCCGATGAGCTTATTAAAGAAAACTATACCGTGTCAGGCGTAACATTCCGCATGCCTAAGGCTTCTATGCAAAAAAATGTTCTCATTCCCCGAGGTCAGATTATCGAGCTTCCAAAGGGTATGACAAAGCTTTATATTATCGCCGCAAGCGTGCTTTCCGATAAGGAAATAACCTTGCTTGCAGATAATAAGGAACGCAGGATTACCGTTCATTCCATGACTGATTTTGTCGGAAAATGGGATATGCTCGGACTTGACCAAACCGCAGGCGTTAAGTCTTCGCCGCTCGCACTTGAATTTTCTCATACTCATCACCCCGAGGGCAATTTGCCTAATCGTAGGGCTTATTTCTATCTGTACGAGATTGACGTCAGAAACTGCCGCACTCTCACTCTCCCTGAGGAAAATAAAGTCGTAATTCTCTCTATGACCGCCGTAAAAAGGTTTTCAAATACACACCTCGCAACGAGACTGATTGATGCACCTAACGAAGACTATACCTTCGCCGAAGCTCCGACAGTCGACAAAATTCTTGATAAAGCCGACTTCATTACAATTCGTGCCGGCAAAATTCAAGACCAAATCAAAGGCGGCAAGGGTAAGGGCTTTAAGCGTGATAATATCATTACAAATATTATCCGCTCCTACACCAAATCCGAATGGTAACAAAGCTCGTTGCACGAGCAGACAAGAGTAAAAAGAGAAAAGAATCGGTTTGATAAAAAATCGGCTCCCCTTGAGTCTTAAAAATAAGGGGAGCCTTTTTATTGGATTATTACCGTTACCCTATGTTATAATACTTTCCGATTTACCGAATCAGTGCATTTGCTGTAACTCTTTAATAAATACAAAATCGCATCCTGCATTTTGTGAAGCAAGTTTGTCCTTTTCTTCATCACCTATAAACAATAAGCTTTCAACATCTACATCAAAATAGTCCGCTATGTATTGT
>CAMFQI010000191.1 GCA_945980015.1 uncultured Eubacterium sp.
ACGGCGTTGTTTACTACTTCCTTGATAATCAGTATTATTTCAAACGTGACGGTATCTACGGTCACTATGACGACGCAGAGAGATTTGCATTTTTCTCAAGAGCCGTTTTGGAGATTATTCCTCATATCGACTGGAAGCCCGATATTATTCACTGCAACGATTGGCAAAGTGCGTTAACCCCGCTTTACTATTCGTGCTACTATGCAAAGCAGATGGGCTATGAGAATATCAAGACTGTTTTCACTATTCATAATATTCAGTATCAGGGTAAGTACGGCACCGAGCTTCTTAACGACGTTCTCGGTATCGCACCGGAATACAGCAATTTAATTTTGTATGACGGACTTGTAAACTTTATGAAAGCAGGTATTGAGTGCGCAAATAAGGTTACTACCGTTTCTCCGACTTATGCAAAGGAAATCCTTGACCCGTGGTATTCTCACGGTCTTGACCCTATTCTCAATCAGAGAAGCTGGAAGCTTTGCGGAATTCTTAACGGTATTGACGTGGAAAACTATAATCCCGAAACCGATAAGAATATTGTTGCAAACTATAATGCCGATAATTTTGCAAAGAATAAGCCGAAGAACAAAAAGGCACTTCAAGAGCAAATGGGTCTTGCCGTTCGTGACGATGTTCCTGTTATCGGTATCGTATCCCGGCTTGTAGGACATAAGGGCTTCGATCTTATTCGTGAGGTTATGGAAAAGAGCCTTTGGGAGAGAGATATTCAGTATGTTGTGCTCGGCTCAGGCGAGTGGCAGTACGAAAGCTTTTTCAGAGAGCTTCATAATAAGTATCCTGATAAGGTCGGCGTTACAATCGGCTTTATTCCCGATTTGGCACGCAAGATTTATGCAGGTGCAGATTTGTTCCTTATGCCGAGTAAAAGTGAGCCTTGCGGACTTTCCCAAATGGTTGCACTTCGCTACGGCACACTTCCTATCGTTCGTGAAACAGGCGGACTTAAAGACAGTATTTCCGACTGCGGAGACGGAGAGGGCAACGGCTTTACCTTTAAGACCTATAACGCATACGATATGCTCGGCGCAATTTACCGAGGCGTTGGCGCTTTCAATAACAAGGCTGATTGGAAGGTGCTTGTTAAGAGAGCGCTTGAGTGCGATATGTCGTGGGGTAAGTCGGCTAATGAATACATCAAAATGTACAAAAGTCTGCTTAAAAACTGATTAAATTTTATTTCAAAAGCAACTCTTTGAGGATTGTCAAAAAGAGTTGCTTTTTTACTTGAAAATACATAAAATATGTAATATAATATTAGTTTAGAAAATATGTATTGGAGTAGACTATGATTGAACTAGAAGAACTTGCTCAAAGATTGCAGCAATCAAGCGCACCGATTGAAAACTTAAAGGAAGCGCTTGATATAGATAATCTCAAGACCGAGGTAGAAAAGCTTGAGGCTCAAAGTGCTGCGCCTGATTTTTGGAATGATGCAGAGAATAGCCAAAAAATTATGCAAAAAATCGGCTCAATGAAAGCAAAAATTGCATCCTACGAAACGCTTAAAAACGATTTTGACGACGCTGAGGTTATGATTGAGCTTGCAAATGAGGAAAATGACGAAAGTCTTGTTGAGGATTGCACGCAGTCCGTTGATAATATTGAGAAAAAGATTGAAACGCTTACTCTTTCGACTATGCTCAACGGCGAATTTGATTCAAATAACGCAATCCTTACATTCCACGCAGGAGCAGGCGGAACAGAGGCGCAGGATTGGGCTGAAATGCTTTTCCGTATGTATAACCGCTGGGGTGAGAGAAACGGTTATAAGGTGTCGACTCTCGACTATTTGGAGGGCGATGTTGCCGGAATAAAGAGCGCAACCGTTTTGGTTGAGGGCGAAAATGCTTACGGTTATCTTCACGGCGAAATGGGTATTCACCGCCTTGTAAGAGTGTCGCCGTTCGACAGCTCGGGCAGACGCCATACCTCGTTTGCATCACTTGAGGTTATGCCGGAAATTAACGACGACGTAAATATCGAAATTCGTGATGAGGATATAAAAATGGACGTTTATCGTGCTTCCGGTGCAGGCGGTCAAAAGGTAAACAAAACCTCATCCGCCGTTCGTCTTACTCATATTCCGACAGGTATTGTCGTTTCGTGCCAGGTTGAACGCTCGCAGCACCAAAATCGTGAAATGGCAATGCTTATGCTTAAATCGAAGCTTGTTGAAATTAAGGAAAGAGACAATCTTGAAAAGATTGAAGACATCAAGGGCGACCAAAAGGAAATTGCGTGGGGAAGCCAAATTCGTTCCTACGTCTTTATGCCCTATACTATGGTTAAGGATCACCGTACAAATTATGAAATGGGAAATATTACCGCAGTAATGGACGGAGATTTGGACGGCTTCATTAACGCTTATCTAAAAATGAAGAGCCTTGAGGGAAGCGAAGGTTAATTATGGATTGGTTTTTTAATACGAGCATTGTCGAGATTGACGGCTTTATTATTCATATGATAATTGCCGGTATACTCGGCGGTATTATCGGCTTTGAAAGACAGTGGACACGTCATCAGGCAGGAATTTTGACAACGCTTATTGTATGCCTCGGCTCATATGCCTTTACTGCGTTTGGCTATCTTTTAAGCGACGGTAATGTTGACTTAACACGTATTGCGGCGCAGGTTGTTTCGGGTATAGGCTTTTTGGGTGCAGGTGTGATTTTGCGTGAGGGCGGCAATGTTAAGGGTCTGAATACGGCTGCAACCGTTTGGGCAAGCGCCTCTGTCGGTATACTATGGTTAAGGATCACCGTACAAATTATGAAATGGGAAATATTACCGCAGTAATGGACGGAGATTTGGACGGCTTCATTAACGCTTATCTAAAAATGAAGAGCCTTGAGGGAAGCGAAGGTTAATTATGGATTGGTTTTTTAATACGAGCATTGTCGAGATTGACGGCTTTATTATTCATATGATAATTGCCGGTATACTCGGCGGTATTATCGGCTTTGAAAGACAGTGGACACGTCATCAGGCAGGAATTTTGACAACGCTTATTGTATGCCTCGGCTCATATGCCTTTACTGCGTTTGGCTATCTTTTAAGCGACGGTAATGTTGACTTAACACGTATTGCGGCGCAGGTTGTTTCGGGTATAGGCTTTTTGGGTGCAGGTGTGATTTTGCGTGAGGGCGGCAATGTTAAGGGTTTGAATACGGCGGCAACCGTTTGGGCAAGCGCCTCTGTCGGTATACTTTGCTGTTTGAATAATCTTACTTATGCGTGCCTTATTTCTGCGTCGATTGTTCTGTTTCATCTTATCCTTCACCCTGTCAGCGAATTTCTTGCAAAAAAGCGCAAGTATGAAAAATCGGATAAAAAGAAAAATATGGAAACGTATTACAAAATTTCCGTTTCCTGTCCCGAGGAATACGAGCTTGAAATACGCAAAAATATTATGAGCATAATAAAAAGCGAGCCGGACGCACTTTTGCATAATATGGAAAGCACGAATGACTCAAGCGAAAAGGGACTTAAGAAAATCCGTGCATATATAACGACAAAAACGGATAACGACGCACTTATTGAATCTCTTTTGACAAAGGTCGGCAGAAATGAGGAAATTATTTCCGCAGGCTGGAAGATTGACGAATAGCCTAACAGTATCCGAACCTAATAGCCTAAAGTAAGCTATTTATGGCATCTGT
>CAMFQI010000192.1 GCA_945980015.1 uncultured Eubacterium sp.
GTCGGCAGCGTCAGATGTGTATAAGAGACAGCCATATGCAAGACAAATAATTGTTAATTTGTTGAACTAACGCCGATTATTTCAAAAAGTCCTTGTGCAATTTGCACAAGGTCTCACTTAATCTGTATGTCAAAATAAACAAACCTCTTCTCTTCACTTTTCTCACTTTCTCTCTTCTTTTTTAACTGCGAGTGTAACGAGAAAACCACCAAGGGGAACCGTCCCCTTTGGTGGTTTTTGGTTTTGTTATGCTATTGTAAGCTCCGGATAGCTATACGTCAGGCTGTCCGTTCCTATGAGCTTTTCGATTATGATATAATCCTTTGCGTTGATACATCCGTCATTATTCAAATCAACGAACTTCAAATACGAAGCGTCGCCCTTTTTCGAGAATATGACGAGCGTAAACAGGCTTTGGTCTGCGGCGTCGATTTTGCCGTCCTTGTTGAAGTCGCACGCAATCATCTTTATTGCCTGCTTATCATCAAGCACAATATCGTGGTCGGTTATTGAAAGACCGACATATCTTGTGAAGCCGTAGGCATACCTAATCTCCATAATATACGTACCCGACTTCATCTTAAACCTGAAATGTCCGTATTCGTCTGTGCTTGCAACGAGTGTGCCGTTGATGTAAATATCCGCATTTTCAATAGCCGTATCCTCGTAGTTTACGAACCTGCCGTTATCCGCTTCAATCTTACCCGATACCGTGTAAACGCCGACACTCGGTACATATTCCCCAAGCGGCTCATAATATACGGTATAAAGCTGAGCACACTTATTGCACTTCAAAACACGAATACCGTAGTCCGTTTCACTCTCCTCGATATACGCAACCTGAACGTAGCGGTGACCCTCGGCGTCATAATGGCGTTCGTCCAATATCTCACTACAATATTCACAAACGCCGATTTCGTAGCCATCGTGCTCGCAGTCGCCCTCATAAACGGTGAGCCATTCAATATCGCCGTGACCGTCTGCGCAGTAGCCGAGATAACCGGAGATGATTTCCCTTGCTTCAAGACAAATCTGCGTAAACATTTCCTCATCCGTATATGCACTGTATGTAATGCCGTACTGTCTTGCCTGTGCATAAGCAGGACTTGAAGCCATAGTGTATACAGTCGGCGACGAATTATTAAAAACGTTATATCCTAATTCGCAATCCCAAATATAGACCGCTGTCAGCTTATCGTTATAGCCGAACGCACCCGAATCAACAAACGTTACACTTCTCGGTACAACAATACTGTCAATTGCGGTTTGGCTGAAGCAGTCCTCTCCGATTGTCAACAGTCCCTCGCTCATATTCACGCTCGCAAGTCGTGAGCAAGCCTTAAAGGTACTCTTGCCTATGCTACGGCAGGTTGTCGGAATATTGACCGTTTTAAGCCTGTCGCAGCCATAAAATGCGTAGTTGCCTATACTTTCAATGCCGTTTGACATTCTGACCGCTTTAAGCTGTTTTGCATTTGAGAAGCAGTAATTACCGATAGTCTCCACGCTGTCGGGAATTTTTATGATATTGACCTTGCAGGACGAAAATGCTTCGTCGCCGATTGCAGTCGTGCCCTGCTTAATTTCAATACTGTCTCTGTTTTGCGGTGCGGCGCAAAGCGTTGAGCCGATATACAGACAACCGTCATACGCATTAAGTCCGTGCTCGTTGTAGTCGCTGACAACAAATTCCTCAAGATTTAAGGCGTCGAAGCGATATCTGAAGCCCTCGAAGCTCCTGCCGATTTCAATGCGCTTCAAATAAGCGTTTTTGTAGCCGCCCAACGTTCCTGAATGAACTTCGTCGCCGAGAATAACGGTCATACCGCTTGTTGCACTTGACGAATTATCAAACGCCGTTTCGTCCGTAAAGCCGATATTTCCGCTGTATTCAACGGTGTCAAGAAGCGGCAAATCCGCAAACGCTCTCGAACCTATCTTTCTGACATTTGCGCCGAGCTGAACCTTGAACACACCGAGGCATTTTTCAAATGCATTTTGCCTGATTTCCTCAACTGTGTCGGGAAGAGAAATGGTTGAAAGCGACGAGCAGTTGCGAAAAGCAAATTCGCCGATTGTCCTTGCTCCGTAGATATAAAGGAATTTAAGGTTAACGCAACCGTCAGCCATGCTCTTCGGTATCTTCTTAACGCCCTTGCCTATCGAAAGTGACTTAAGCGAGGTACAACCCATAAACGCCTCCGAGGTAATTTCGGTTACGCTGTCGGGAATGTTGAGATATTCAAGCTTATCGCAATTCTTAAACGCTCTTTCGATAGCGCCGACCGAAACAGGAATGACAACCTCGCTTGCACCTATCGGAGCAAGAGACGTATAAAGTCCCGTAACGCCGCTTGCGATAACGATTTTGCTTGCCGTAGGCGGCGCCGACATAAGCACCTTATCCCTATCGTAGAAGTCGCCCTTCATCAAGGTCTTGCCGTAGATAAACAACGAGTCCGTGTTTTCGTAATAAACCCAAGTAACACAGTTGCCGAGCTCAATATCCTTTAAGCTCGAAGCAATATAGCCCGAAAATTCACCGTCCATATCCAGCGCAGAGAAGTTTACGCCCATTCTCATTGCGTATTCAAACGCCGTACTGTTGCCCTTTGCGTAAATAACGGTATACGGATTAATTGTGCCGTATTCATCAAAGCCGATAGCCGCCTTTGACTTATCGACAGTATCTGCGTAAATCGAAGCAGTTTCGTTATTGAACACAACCTGACCGAGCTTTATACATTTTCCGAATGCCGCCGAGCCGATGCTCTTAACATTTTCGCTTATCTCGACCTTTTCGAGCTTGTAGCAATCGTAATAAGCCTTAGAGCCGATTTGCTCGATATTGTCACCGAAGGCAACGCTCGGAATTGATGTGCCCGAAAATGCGCCGTCGCCGATAATTTTTACACTCTGCGGAATTACAATTTCCTTTAAGCCGGTACAGCCGCAGAAAACACCGTTCGGAATTTTCTCAATGCCGTCCTCAACGGTGGCAGTCAGCTTAATCGCAGTTGAATTTGCAAAAACATAATTGCCGAATTTGTTTGCAGTTGAGAGTGTGACATTCTCAATTTTATTTCCTGCAAAGGCGTAGTCGCCGATTGTGATATCGGTTCCGATTTGTGTAAATGTGCTGATTTTGTTGTTTTCATATGCGTGAGCGCCGATTTCTTTGAGCGTGTTGCAATAGATATAATTATTCAGTCTGTTGTTTGCAAAGGCGTAGTCGCCGATTGAAGTAATTATCTGCGAGTTGTTATAAACATTTGCAATATTGCAGGAATTAAACGCATAATCGCCTATCGTTTCCAGATCATCGTCCAAGGTCAGCGCATAAATTTCAACGCCGTCAAATGCATTATTTCCGACGTTTTTAACGCCTGCTTCGAGAACTAACGAATTAATGTCGGTATTTTCACAATCCTGCGCAAAGCCGTCGTCTATTGCGGTAATGCCGTAGCCGATATAAACCTTGATATTTCCGTTGCCCTTTGCAACGATATCGTCAAAGCGCATGCTTTCGCCTGTTGCGGCTACGAGCGTATCGGTAAGCGTGCCTGTTCCTCTGAAATACAGATTTTGCAAATCTGCCGAATACTCCCATACACCGTTTTCCCAAGTACCGTAGGTCATTA